>JBPEXS010000064.1:0-1935 GCA_052031325.1 Thalassolituus sp.
CGGATCTGGGGCTGAGTATGTCAGGCACCGGAGACCTGACGCCCTGGGCTGATCAGGGGGTACTATTACTGAATGCCACCCTGACGGTGGAAGAAGCGAAAGCCGGTTCGCATCAGAAAAAAGGGTGGGAGACCTTCACTGACGCAGCCATCGCCGCGCTTAACGAGCATCGGCAGGGGCTGGTGTTTGTACTCTGGGGCAGTTACGCGCAGAAAAAAGGCGCGGCTATCGACGCCAGCCGCCATCTGGTTCTGAAGTCGGTTCATCCTTCGCCTTTGTCGGCACACCGTGGATTCTTCGGTAACCGCCAGTTCTCAACCATTAACCGTTATCTGCAGGAGCAGGGTCAGGCACCGGTGAACTGGCAGTTGTAAAAGGATTGGCTGGACCCGACTTATGCCCGCCTGAGCAGGGGCTTCCTCACATAGAACTGATACATCCCTGAGAATAGGCTGGGCTTCAGCTGCTCCAGGGTGTGCCAGTCGTTGAGGGTCAGATCGTGGGTGCCGAGCTGCAGTTTCTCCTCAGCCAGTTCGCGGGCACCCGCGGGTGGCAGTATGCCAACCCAGTCGAGACCGGCCTTTTCTACCATACGACGGATTTCCTGCAGGTCGAAAACGTGTTCCTGTTCATGAAACAGCAGATCACGGCAGGCACTGAGGCTGTAGAAATCCGGAGACTGCAGAATGGCCTGCCAGCGCTCACCCTGCTGGCTGAGAAGGGCTTCGCGAGATGCGCGGATCTCATCGGCGCTATGCGGCAGGGCACCACAGAGTTCTTCACGCAGTTCAGATATCAGGGTACGCGCCTGACGACTATAGAGTGCAATCTTCATCAGGCCACCCGGTTTCAGACTGCGGGTCAGTGCATTCAGTCCTTTCTGTGGCGATTGCATATGATGCAGCACACCAGAACACTCAATCACATCAAACGGGCCGTCGAGACGCTCTGACTGCAACAGGTCTCCCTGAATAAAGTTCAGCTTAAGACCATACTGCGCCGCTTTCATCCGCGCATAGCCCAGAGAGGCCGTGCTCAGGTCCATGGCCGTGACCTTCAAGGGTGTGAAATAACGCGCTAGGCTGATGGCGTGACGGCCGGTACCACAACCGGCCACCAGAACATCGAGGGGACGTGTCGGAGGTTGCAGATCATCCAGGTGACCGCGAAAGAGATTTTTCAGCGTGCTGATGTAATCCGCGGGCTGGTTGTAGCCGAGTGCGCTCCAGCGCGGATACGGGTTCTGTTCATATTGCGCGCGCACCTTGTCAGAAACCTGATTTCCGCGCCCGCCCAGAGAGGGAATATCCTCCCGCAGGGCACAGACCGTCAGCTGATCATTGAGAGCATGATCCATCAGATCGGACATTTCATCCGGCCACAGCCAGTTTCGGCTGGCCAGTGGAGCCATCAGACCACTGCTGGTGAGTGGCTGATACATCATAATCAACAACAGAAGACCGGAAATATCGCCGCTGGTGGTCTCAGGCAGTTCCAGAATTTTGCTGGCCAGGTCATTCAGCTGTGTTACCAGAGCGTGCTCCTGTGCCGATATGTACCAGACCGATTCATTCAGCTCGCATTGGTGTGACAGCCCGATGACCAAAGGCAGATATTCGCTGCGGATGGACATCTGACGGCTGCTGGTCAGCAGAATGCTCTGACGCAGTGTCATCAGCAGGCGCTCAATGACAGGGTCGCAGAAGACAAAACGGGAAAGACACGCCAGCAACAGAGGGTCAGCGGCAATCTCATCGGCATCCAACGGGCAGCCGGATTCCGATAAACGTAATTTATGTTTGAGTAACGAGGTGGCCAGAGGGCGCAGCAGGCTGTAGTCCACATTCTCAAAGCTGAACCAGCGGATCAGCTCGGCTTCCAGTTCGGCTGAATAAAAATCCGCACTGACATTAAACGCTGCTTCAAACAGTTTGC
>JBPEXS010000065.1:0-1452 GCA_052031325.1 Thalassolituus sp.
GCACCAAATCCGGTCAGCGGGTGACCTATACCGAGTCACTCTCAGACGATAAAACCGTGATGCAGAATGTGTTTATTGCCGATGGCAACACCTTGCTGCTGGCCAGTGAAGGGACTCAGTATGTCAGTGATGAAACCGGCTCGCGCTTTCTGAAGCTGACCGAAGGTAAACGCTTTGATATCCCATCGGATTCACTGGCGTTAAAGGTGCTGACCTTCGATGAATACGGTGTGAAAATCGCTGATGAACCGGATGAGCGTAAAAAGCTCCGCAAAGAAGCCGTGCCCACCCTTGAGCTGCTGGAGACGGACAACCCCAAACTGACGGCTCAGCTGCAGTGGCGGGTGTCACTCATAATCATGGTGCCCCTGCTGACTCTGATTGCTCTGCCATTATCGCGGGTAAATCCTCGTCAGGGGCGCTTTGCCCGTCTTTTCCCCGCCATTGTGCTGTTTATGGTGTACATCTCTCTGCTGATCGCCCTGCGCGGTATGGTTGAAAAAGCCCGTATCAGTGAATTCGCCGTCTGGGCGCTGCATCTTCTATATCTGGCGATAGCCGCAGGCTTACTGCTGGGGCCAGATCTGATGGCGCGACTGCGTAAGAGGGCTTACGCATGAGGTTGCTCGACAGTTATACCGGACGCAATGTGCTGATGAATACCCTGGTGGTGATCGTTGTCATCGTTGGGCTGGATGCGATTTTTACCTTAGTCGACGAGCTGGATCAGCTCAAAGGCGGCTACGGCATTGTCGAAGCTCTGCAGTTTATGGCGTTGCGTCTGCCACGACGGGCGTATGAATACATGCCGATGGCGTGTCTGATTGGTTGTCTGTCGGCGTTGGGGACCATGGCCGCCAACAGTGAGTTGACGGTCATGCGCTCGGCAGGCCTGTCGGTATGGCGCGTGATTGTTGCTGTGCTGAAGCCGATTGCAGTTCTGATGGTGCTGAGTGTGCTGACGGCGGAATACGCCATTCCTCAGCTTGAGAAAATTGCACAATCGCAGAAAGCCGTTGCGCTTGGTAAAGGTGAGAGCCTGTCAAATAAGGGCCGGGGTTACTGGCACCGCGAGGGCAATCAGTTCATGCGCTTTACCGCCATTGAACCGAATGGCGTACTGCACGGTATCAGCCTGTTTAACTTTGACGATGAACGTAATCTGACTCAGGTTCTGACGGCTGAACGCGCTATTTATCAGCGCAGTTACTGGCAGATGCAGCAGGTGAAAGACATACAGGTCACGCCTGATCTGCTGCTGGAAAACGTACAGGACACCATGATCTGGGATACGGGCCTGACGCCGGACAGGCTCAGTGTGGTGATGATTGAACCGCGCGATATGTCGATCTCAGATCTGTACCAGTACGCTGTGTATATCGGAAATCAGGGGCTGAATGCGGATAACTATCTGCTGTCGTTCTGGCGCAAGATCCTGCAGCCGGTCAGTAC
>JBPEXS010000066.1:0-3703 GCA_052031325.1 Thalassolituus sp.
ACGACCTGCTGCTGAAACTCCTGCTGATAGACGACTAAAGGCTCCATACCCGCTGGCAGAGTAGCAATGCCATCGACCCTGAGCTTGATCTGATCGAGCACCTCGGCCAGATCTTCATCCGGGTCGATTTCCAGCGAAACCCGCCCGGAATTACGGAATGCCCGTGAGATCATCCGTTCGACTTCTGTCACGTCTTTCAGGGCTTCTTCAATTTTGAGGATGACGCCCTCTTCGATTTCCTGTGGTGAAGCCCCCGGATAGACGATCTGGACCTGAACCCAGTTCACTTCAACGTTCGGGAACATCTGCTTCTGCATACCGCCATAGGCCATAAAGCCGGTCAACAGAATAAAGATCATCAGCAGGTTGGCGGCGACCGGGTTGTGGGCAAAATAGCCGATCAGACCTGAGCGGGTGTTCTGCATTTCCGGATCAACACTGTCTTCGCTGGGGGATTGAGTCTCTGTCATGATCAGCCCTCTTTACCGGTCATGGCGATGTCCGTTGCGGCCGTCATATCCGCAGCCGATTCGTCGGCCTCATCCTCTTCTTCCGCATCACCTTCGACTTTCACCGGCATGCCATTCTGAGGGTATTCCGGCAGAGTCATCACCAGACGGTCGCCTTCGTTCAGGCCGGTACGGATGTAATAAAACCCAGGTTCTTCGCGCACAATGTCGACCGGACGGGCTTCCAGCTCATTCTCTGGATTCACCACCCAGACCTGCTGTTGACGTACGGCACTCTGCGGCAGGCGGTAAACCTGGTTGAGTGTTTTACCGGCAAAGGTGACTTCGGTGTACGCGCCGTATTTCAGCGCCACACCCGGCGAATTCAGTGCATACGGGTCTTTCAGCTCAATCATCAGATGTGCCATACGGGTGGCTTCATCTATGACCCCCAGATCATGCCGGATGCTCGCCTGACGACTGGCACCAGTCACCGGCATGCTAACAGTCACGGTAGCGCCCTGAAGTTTCTCCGGCAGGAAATCCACCTCAAACCCGGGAACTGGCACCAGTACTCTGGCGCTCTCGACGTTGTAAAGCGTCGCCACCGGGCTGCCCGTGCCAACGTACTGCCCCTGACCCAGAGACTTAGTGACCACCAGCGCATCAAACGGTGCTTTGACCACGCAGTTGCGCAGGTCACGCTGAGCAATGGCCAACGCCGCCTCGGATGATTTCACACTGGCCTCAGCACTCAGCAGCTGCGGCTTACGCAGAAACAGGTCGGTGTAGGTTTTTTCAGGATGGCGGCGCGCTTCATCCGCCGCGATTTCGGCCAGGGCTTTCTGTTCAATCAGGTTCGCCTGAGCCGACATCAGATTGGCTTCTGCAAGTGTGACCGCCGCCTCGTAAGGGGCCGGATCTACCGCAAACAGAGTTTCTCCCCGCCGCAGAAGTCCACCTTCAATAAACTCGCTGTTCCAGGAAATCACTTCACCACTGACACTGGCAGCCAGAGAGGTCATCTCAATCGGCTCCAGGGTGCCATACGCCTTTATAGACACCGGGTAGGTATCCGCATGAACCGATTCGACCGCCACCAGTGGACGGGTATCGACCTCATTCACCTCAGGTTCTTTATCCGCCGCAGCATTCACCAGCTTGAAGGCACCAGCACTCATACTGAGTACCACGACAGGAAGGATGATTTTCAGCCAAAGGTTTCTTTTGGAACTTTGCTTCGAACTTTGCATGAGAGCCTCTTGTTAACCCGCCTTGTGGGCAGGTGTCCGTTGTTATGCGCATTACTTTACTCAGTGAGACGTAAGCACGGTGATTCTGGATTCAATCGCAGTTTGCATGACTGCGCAAAGTGAACAATTGCTACCCGCTGACGGGACACTTCTTCCCGCTGGCGGGTCTCAAAGTAACCTCCGGGCTGTGAGACACTGGACTGATCGTAATGGATTAACAGGAGAAAAACGTGGCCAGACACCTGAACGGTAAGCGCAAAGAACTGGGTGGTTTCAGTGTTACCCGGGTTTTGCCGGTTCGCGAGCAACCTATGGTCGGGCCTTTTGTCTTTCTTGATCATATGGGGCCTGCCGAATTCGACGCCGGTGATGGCATTGATGTTCGCCCTCACCCGCACATCGGCCTGTCCACGCTGAGCTATCTGTTCGAAGGCGCTATGCTGCATCGTGATAGCCTGGGTAATCAGGTGGAAATTCAGCCCGGTGATGTCAACTGGATGACTGCCGGTAAAGGCATCGTTCACTCTGAACGCGAAAGCCACGAAACCAAAGCCCGTCATCACCGCATGGACGGTCTGCAGTTCTGGGTAGCCCTGCCTGAGGCCGACGCCGAAACCGAACCCTCGTTTACCCACCACCACCGTCTGGAGTTGCCAGTTTGGAACCGCGAAGGTGTTTTTGCCCGCTTACTGGCTGGCGAAGCATTGGGTATGACCGCACCGGTTCGCACCTTCTCGCCCATGTTTGCCCTCGACGTACTGATGCAGGCTGATACCCGGCTGCCTCGCCCAAATCCGGGCCAGGAATGTGCCGCCTATCTGGTCAGCGGTGACATCAGTATTGGCGAGACCGACTTCAGCGCCGGTGACTTTGTGGTGCTGGATGATGAAACCGAATTCCACGCCAGCGCCAGCAGCCGTCTGTTTCTGTTTGGTGGCGAGGCCTGGCCGGTGAAACCCAGACTGGTTTGGAACTTTGTCTCTTTCAGCACTGAGCGTATCAAGCAGGCCAGTGCAGACTGGAAAGCCGGTCGTTTTCCGGCCGTTCCGGGCGATGACCTGGAGCACATTCCGCTGCCTGAGTGAGCATGTCTGGAGCTGACTGTCCGCTCCGTTCAGGATGACTTATGTTCTTCCCCGGTTTCGTATTGCTCCGGGGGAGGCGTCCAGCCACGCTCACTGGCCGAGTGCGCATCGAGTCGGTCGGTTTTCATGACCTCGAGCAGTTTTTCCTGCATCTGAATAAACAGTTTGCGGTACTGATCATCAAAGCCTTTACCCTCACCTTCATTGCGCCAGCTGTTGAAGAGCATGTCACTGTGCTCGCTCTCGGTGCGGATAAAATCACGGCGGACCCGCTCGGCCCGGTAAGGGTGAACCCCCAAACGGCGCAGGGCTTCAACCCCGGTCTGCAGGGCTGAGTGATAGGTTTCACTGATGACAAAATCGGCACCGGCATCCCTGAGTTCATACAGATCACGACGGTCAAAGGCCCGCGCCAGTACCTGCACATGAGGGTGCGCCTGCTTGACGTGTTTCAGCATCACCAGTGCCCGATGCGGATCATCAATGGCAATCACCAGTAACTGCGCTTCATCAATACCCGCAGAATGCAGCAGATCCGGGCGGCTGGCATCGCCGTAGTAACTCTTGATGTTCACACGACGCATGATGTCGATGGTGTCGGGTTTATGGTCCAGCACTGTGGTGGTGTAGCCATTGGCCACCAGAATACGGTTGACCACCTGACCAAAACGGCCGGAACCGGCAATAATGACCCGCCCCCTTTCATCAATCGTATCCGCAGCCCGGTTACTGGCAGATTCGCGGTAGCGCGGCTGAATCAGCTTTTCAAAGACAATGAACAGCGCCGGGGTCAGAAACATCGACAGCGCCACCACCATGGACAGCATCTGCGACAAATCCTGCGGAATCACCGACTGAGCCACCGAGTAATTCAGCAGCACAAAACCGAACTCACCGGCCTGAGCGAGGCTCAGGC
>JBPEXS010000067.1:0-1344 GCA_052031325.1 Thalassolituus sp.
ATGGATTCACTCGACATCGACGAAGACTTTGCCCTGCTTCTGGTTGAAGAAGGCTTCACCACGCTGGAAGAAGTGGCGTATGTCCCGATGGAAGAAATGCTGCAGATCGAAGGTCTCGATGAAGAAGTCGTGACTGAACTGCGTAACCGCGCCAAGGATGCACTGCTGACCAGTGCACTGGCTTCTGAAGAAAAACTGGAAGCCGCTGAGCCGGCCGAAGACCTGCTGTCTATGGACGGTATGGATAAGCACCTGGCTCTGGTCCTGGCCAGTAAAGGTATCTGCACAATGGAAGATCTTGCCGAGCAATCCATTGATGATCTGCTGGATGTAGAGGGCATGACGGAAGAAAAAGCGGGTGAGCTGATCATGACCGCCCGTAAGCCCTGGTTTGAAGGCTCTGAATAAGACACGCTCGGCATAGGAGAAACGTATGGCAGATGTAACCGTTAAAGAACTCGCCGACGTCGTAGGCACGAGCACTGAGCGCTTGTTGTCACAGATGAAAGAAGCTGGCCTGCCACAGACGGCAGAAAACGACAGCGTCAGCGACGAACAGAAGCAGTCTCTGCTGATTCACCTGAAGAAAAGTCACGGTGAAGAAGCAGCAGCCCCTGCTCCGAAGAAAATCACACTGAAGCGTAAGGTCACCACCACCCTGAAAACCGGTGCGGGCGGCAAGAAATCAGTGAGCATTGAAGTGCGTAAAAAGCGTACTTACGTCAAACGCGATGAGACAGAAGTAGCAGCTCCGGTTGAAGAAACCGCAGCGGCTGAAGCTCCGGCACCTGCACCTCAGGAAACCCCGGTCACAGAAGCACCGGCTGCTGCTGAGAAACCAGAGCCGAAAGTAGCTGCTGAACCGCAAGTCACAGCAGACAAGCCTGCTGAAGAAGTGACTGCGAAAGCAGAAACGCCTGCCGCCCCTGAAAAACAGGAAAAGCCAGTCGTTCGCCCAGTGGTTGAAGTGTCTGAGCGTGACCGTGCGCTGGCCCGTAAGTCCAAAGCCAAGGCGCGTAAGCCAGAAGCTAAAGCGACTGATGAAGATCCGAACCAGAAGCGTGCAGAAGCCGAAGCGGCTCAGGCACGTCAGGACGAAGGTCGTGCGAAGAAAGGTAAGAAAGACGCCAAGCGCCATGAGCGTGGTAGCCGTTTTGACGATAACGATGGTGACAGCGGTGATCGCAACCGTCACCGCCGTAAAGGTAAGCTGAAAGCCGGCCCACGTGGTGGTGGCAACAACGAGCACGCCTTTACCCGTCCGACCGCACCGGTTGTTAAAGAGATTGAACTGCCTGAGACCATCACTGTGGGTGATCTGGCTCAGAAGATGGCGGTTAAAGC
>JBPEXS010000068.1:0-2051 GCA_052031325.1 Thalassolituus sp.
CAGTTTGGCTTTGACGACGATCTGGCCAACGATATCTACCTGAACCATCCGGACTACACCGGCCAGCAGAAAGACACCAGCAACAGCCGCGACAACATTTTTGGCTCCACCAGCGAAGATGAGTACCTGTTTGAAGTGGAAGAACAGTGGGATGGATCTATGCTGGCGTATAAGGCAATACAGATTGACCGCTATCTGTGACCAAGCAATCATCAGATAGCGGCCAGCTGTGTGAAAATAGCCGCCATTGCTAACCTGTTCCGGAGTCATGGATGCACGCAGGGACCCGCTCTCTGATTTTTATACTGTTTCTGCTGGTCATCGCTGCCATCAGTGGCACCCTGGCCAGACCTGAAACACGCTTTGCACAGCAGGATAACCGTCTGTTCCTGTTGGGTACCTTCGACGAACAGACCCGTGAATCGGTGCTCTGGTATCTGAACAAATACCCGCGTATTGATACGCTGGTGTTCACCGCCAATGGTGGTTCAGTGAATGATGATGCCGTACTCAGTCTCGGCCGGGAGATCCGCCAGCGAGGCCTGCGCACACACCTGATCGGAGAGGGCGTGCTCGCTTCCGGTGGACTCAGCCTGTTCCTGGCGGGTCGCGAGCGCAGCCATGATGGAGCAGCCCTGATCGGCGTTCATGGTTGGCAGCACTGCTACGGTTCAGAAACCAGTCAGACCTGCCGGGAGGCGAAGGACTTTCCAGCGGACGACCCAGCCCATAACCTGCACCGGGACTATAACCGCGACATGCTGGGCTCAGATGACTTTTACCGGTTTACCATACAGGCTGCCCCTGCAAATGCCATTCACTGGATGACAGCCGCAGAAATTCAGCGTTATGGCCTGTTTACCGCTAAAGCGGCAGATAGCATTGAGAAGAATCACCGCAACCCTTTCCCGAATCCCTTCGGCAGCGCTTTCGATCAGGAAAAAGAGCGTGTCTGTGGTGCATGCCCCTTGCCTGCAGAATGAAAAGTACTCAGATCAATCTCCAACCTTTTCCAGTTGTTTCTTAAGAAAGCTCAGCTGCAGAGTAATGTTCTGAGAAAAGCATGGCTGCAGGTAGGGGTCAAAATGGTCAGCCTCCAGTGTATGCACCTCAGTAGTCGCTGAAACAGCCTTCCTGACCTTTTTCTCATCAAATGGGGCTACCGTGTCTTTGGTTGCACCGATCACCAGTGCAGGCACAGAAATTCTGTGCAGATTCCTCATTGGTCGGTAAAAGCCCATCCACAGCATGGAAGAAGCAACCACACGGTTATCGTAGGCCTGAGGCAGATTATGCTCAGTCCACTGCTGTGCCCTGATCGCACCATCGCGATCCATGGACGAATATTCACCGGGGGCAGACACCACGGGCAGATAGTGAGTTGCGAACGGGTTCAGCAGGTCACGAGTGATATCCAGACCAAAGCGCAGTAACCGGGTAAAAGGAACAGCTGTTACCGCGTCCAGTCCATCCAGCATAGGAACCTGAGCGATCACGCCCGCTAACTCCGGATGCTCAGCCGCAAGATCCACCGCATGACCACCGCCAAATGAGCTGCCCCAGAGAAAAATCCGGGAGGCATCAATCTCACGCTGAGCCTTCAGAAACGCCAGTGCGCTCTCGCCCGTGCGCACTCGCTTCCAGGGATTAATACGCCCACGTGGAAGCCCCTCACTGTCACCCCAGCCAGGATAATCAAAGGTCATCACCGCAAGCCCCGCCTGATTGAAGCAGCGGATGTACTCTTTCACCAGCATTAGCTGGATGCCGCCCCAGCCGTGCATCATTAACACCGCCGGGACACCCCCGCTGAAGTCCGGCGGTAGGTGCAGTGTGGCTGCACACTGACAGCCATGAGATTCAAACCGGTCTTTGCGGTACACCGCCCCTTCGTAGGCCTGCATGGGATACTCCTGTCGTTGTTCGACTTATCTTGATTAGCATTCAAGAAACAATATCGATATCTTGTATGTCAGTCAAGAAATGGGAATCCCTATGCCTCGCAACAAACGCCACATAGACAGGAAAGAAAAGAAAGAAGAGATTCTTAA
>JBPEXS010000069.1:0-5204 GCA_052031325.1 Thalassolituus sp.
AGATGATGCCGGTCTATAAAAGCCACAACGACACGGTGGTGGATAACTGGGCAAGCATGATCCGCCCGGCGGAAGGCCCCTACTCCAGTCCGTTTGGCCTGAAGCGGTTTTTTAACGGTCAACCGCGCAATCCGCACAGCGGTGTCGATATCGCAGCACCCGCTGGCGCGCCGATTATTGCCCCGGCAGATGGCACCATCGTGCTGACCGGCGATTTCTTTTTTAACGGCAACAGCGTCTTTATCGATCATGGTCAGGGGCTGATCAGCATGATGTGCCATATGAGCCGCATTGATGTGAAACAGGGCCAGACGGTGAAGCAGGGAGATCTGATCGGTGCCGTGGGATCAACCGGCCGCGCCACAGGGCCACACCTGCACTGGACGATCAGCCTGAACAACGCCCGGGTGAATCCGCGTCTGCTGCTGAAAGACGATCTGCCCGAGGTTTTTTCAGAGGAGTAAGAGGCAGATGGCTGAAAACATCAGTGACAATGCCATGAGCGATGACGAGAAAAAATCCCCCGGCACCTCAGGGCTGATGCCCGTCAAAGGGGCCAGCTGCGGCATCCGCCCGGATGCCGATGCCATGGAAGATTCTGAAGGTTTTGATTTTTCCGCAGCAGAAGCGCTGAAGCCCGAAGAAGAGGCTGAAACCTCAGCACAGAAGCCCTCCGTCAGGAAGGCATCTGATACTTCTCTTCCGCCTGCTTCATCAGACTGAGCAGTTCGGTTTTTGCGGTAATTTCCGGCGCGAGATCCGGTGTCGGATAGTCGCGTTCTGGCCGTTTGAAGAACTTATCACGCTGCTGCATCACATTATCCAGCGACTTAAGACGACCGTTCTGCAGCAGGGCAATGCGCGCGAACGCTTTGCAATGCAGCTGGCCGTTCACCAGAAAGCGATGCTCCATGTAGAAGTATTTGCGGTCCCAGTAGAGCACGCGGGATTCCAGCCGTACTTTTGAGAAGGGTTTGATCTCACGAATGAAAGTGACCGTCTGACTTGACAGCACCGTCCGCAGACCACGACGCAGTATCAGTGGCACCAGCCCCATCTCAAAGAACCAGCGGAACCGACCGATATCAAGAAACTTCGGATACTGGGTATTGGTCAGGTGCAGGTTCACATCAATATCAAACAGGGTGACACGGAACTCAGTGACACTGACGTCGGTGAGTTTCTTCGGCTGTCGCCAGGGGCGGCTCAGCAGCAGTCGCCAGTTGCGCAGACGGTTAATCATTTTTTCTCACCTGAATCATCTGTATTCAGGGTGGTATCACGTATCAGACCTTCCTGCGCACTGGACGCCACCAGCACACCGTCCTGATTGAAGAACTGACCACGACTGTAGCCACGGCCACCACTGGCGTTGGGGCTGTCCATGGCGTACAGCAGCCATTCATCCATGCGGAAGTCACGGTGGAACCACAGCGCATGGTCAATGCTCGCCATCTGCAGGCCTTTCTGGCCATAGGCGCGGGCATGTGGGTGCAATGAGGTCGCCAGCAGGTTGAAATCTGAAGTGTAAGCCAGCAGGGCTTTGTGCAGATCCGGATCATCCGGCAGCGTATCCGCGGCTTTGATCCAGACGTATTTCACCGGCTCCTGCACCTGCGGGTCAAAAATGTTCACCGGGTTCAGAACACGCATTTCAATCGGTTTGTCGGCGGTGTAGATATCGCGCACCTTGTCCGGAAAGTAATCACGGAACATACGCGCCAGCTCCAGCTGCGACAGAATGCCATCCGGTCCTTTCACCTCTGGCATTTCCGCCTGATGACTCAGACCCACTTCATTGACCTGGAACGAGCAGATCATGGTCAGGATAACCCGGTCATTCTGCACCGCTATCACCTGACGGGTGCAGAAACTGCGACCATCGCGCAGACGCTCAACCTGATAAAACACCGGATCAGTCACTGTACCCGGCAGCAGAAAATAGTTGTGTAGCGAATGCGGTGCCCAGTCACCGTCTTCCGGTGTGGTTTGCATCGCTGCCGCCAGTGCCTGGCCAACAACCTGACCGCCGAACAGCGCGCGGAAACCTAGATCCTGGGATTCGAAACGGAAGTGATCCTCGTCGATTTTCTCGGGGTTCAGCAGATCCGTCAGCTGTCGCAGTGCTTCATTCATGGGGCGTTTACCTTCTGTTGCAGAGTCAGTTCAGAGCTCAGTCTGAGCACCTTAGGTGGCGCGAAATGATCTTCCATTGGCCGAAATGACGCAAGTCACGGCAAAAATGACGAACCGTCAGAAACGTCAGGATGATACTCACTGCAGGATGCGTATAATGACGACCCCGTCAGTGACTACGCTACCTACAGAACTTTCAGTATGACAGACAACCAGCTCCCCGGTGCCCTACCAGAAACGTATCAGGCACAACTCAGCGAGAAGTCAGACCGCCTGAGCCGCCAGTTTGCTGAGTTTTCCCCACCCCAGCTGGAAGTCTATGACAGCCCGGCCAGTCATTATCGGTTGCGTGCAGAATTCCGTCTCTGGCACGAGGGGGAGCGCTGTTATTTTGTGATGTTCAAACCCGGCAGCCGCACGGAAAAGTTTGAAGTCCATGAATTCCCGACCGGTTCTGAACTGATCAACCGTTTGATGAAAGACCTGCTGGAGCGCATTCAGGATCAGTCCGTGCTGCGCCGCCGACTGTTTCAGGTGGAGTTTCTCACCACCCTGAGTGGTGATGCCCTGATCACCCTGATCTACCATCGCAAACTCGAAGAAGACTGGGAAGCCGCCGCGCGTGAACTGCAGGTTCAGCTGGGCTTCCCCATCATCGGGCGCTCGAAGAAACAGAAGATTGTGTTAGAGCGTGACTACGTGAATGAAACCCTGAATATTGATGGGCGTGAATACCACTACCGCCAGATAGAAGGGGGCTTCACCCAGCCCAATGCAACCGTGAATCAGAAGATGCTCGGCTGGGCCCGTTCTTCGGTCGAAAACATCGGTGGAGACCTGGTGGAGCTTTACTGTGGAAACGGTAATTTCTCAGTAGCGCTTGCCGACCGGTTCGAACGGGTATTGGCGACAGAGATCTCCAAAACCTCAGTCAATGCCGCCCAGGTGAACATCAGCGATAACAACATCGACAACCTGATCATTGCGCGCCTGTCGTCTGAAGAGTTTGTGCAGGCACTGCGGGCCGAGCGCGAGTTCAATCGTCTTAAAGAAAAGAACATTGATCTCAGCAGTTACGACTTCCGCACGGTGCTGGTCGACCCACCACGCGCTGGTCTGGATGATGAGTCCGTGCAGCAGGTCAGTGCCTATGACAACATCGTCTACATCTCCTGCAACCCGGATACTCTGTACGCCAATCTGCAGGTGCTGACTCAGAGCCACGATATCACCCGTTTCGCACTGTTCGATCAGTTCCCTTATACCCACCATGTTGAAACCGGTGTCATGCTCAGCCGTAAGCGTTTTTCCTGAGAAGCAGAAAGGCGCTTTAGATCTTTACTATCAATCGATGAACAGTCCTTCATAAAATATCTGACTATCCCTCATTCTGAGCGGCATGCCTGAAAACCCTTGTCTACACTGGTGATTCAGGCTGATTTGGCGAGAATCTCAGGAGGAGTGATGTCAACCACCTGTGTTGCCGCAAAAGGTTTTTCTGTCCCGTCCCGCTTGCATTTGCCGGACCTCAGCACCTGCCGGATTACTCTGCTTATTTTCTTTGTGCTGGCTGTGGTTCTGGTCTCGGCGCTGCAGTTTTTCCATGAACTGGACGCCAGGAAATACCGTGCTGCTAATCAGATCGCGTCTGAACGTAACATCATCCGCTCACGCTATGAATTCCGTAATTTTATCGGCGATGCCCTGTCGAACCTGCTGGCCGTTGCCGGCTCGCCTCAGGTCCGTTCTTTGTCATTATCCGCTCAGGGAGAGCCTGACCCGGTAGCCCGTGAGCAGGTTACTGAACTCTTCTATCGCCTGCTTTACCACAAACCCAATTTTGCCCAACTGCGTTACATCGACATGACCGGAGAAGAGCTGATCCGGGTGCAGCGCAACAATCACAGCGCCCATATCGAAGAAATCAGCCACGATGCATTACAGAGTAAAGCGGACCGCTATTACTTTCAGGACGCCATCTCCCTGCCAGACAACCATGTCTATGTCTCACCGCTGGATCTGAATGTGGAATACGGACAGATTGAAATGCCCTGGCAGCCAGTTATCCGTGTGGTTAAACCCATTCACGATGCTTCTGGTAACCGTGGCGTGATCGTGCTGAATGTCAGCGCCAGAAACTTCCTCAGAAACTTTTCCATTGGTAATTCAATTCAACGCACAACCGCCCTGCTGAATGGCGACGGTTTCTGGCTGGCGGGCATGCCCGATGACATGCTCTGGGGGTTTATGTTTGACAGCAACAACAACCTGAAAGTCACGCATCCGCAGCTCTGGCAACAGATAATGGCAGAGGGTCAGGGTGAGGCAGTTATTGAAGACCGCCACTATCTCTTTTCATCGATCACGCCTGGCGACGTCGTGGAAGAAGAGATGCTGAATTCAGCCTTGTCGGGTTATCAGTTAGATGCGGACGATGAGCGCTGGGTTTTCTTATCCGTTTACAACGAGCCTTTACCCATCTGGGCGGGTGAAAATCTCCCTCGGCTGATTACAGTCCTGCTGATTGCCTTCCTCACCAGTGTGTTTATTTCACGCACGATGGCAGCCCGCAAACACGCAGAGAAGATCAATGAAAAAAACGAAGAAAAACTCCAGCAGATGGAGCGGCTGGCCAGCCTGGGCACCGTCGTTGCCGGAGTCGCCCATGAGGTGAATACCCCAGTGGGAAACGCCCTGACCATTGCCAGTACGGTCAGAGAACACGCCCAGGAGCTTAACGAAGGTATCCGCTGCGGCAAAATTGGCAGAAACCGCCTGGATACCCTGCTGGCGGATATCGACAACGGTACCGTGATGCTGACAGAGTCACTGCGGCGGGCGAGTAATATCATTCAGAATTTCAAGCAGGTCGCCGTTGACCAGACCAGTGAACGGCGCAGGTGCTTCCACCTGGACGAGTTCCTGCGCGAACTTGTGGCGCTGCAGGAAACCCAGTTCAGAGGCTCCGCCATCAGCATCAAGGTCGACTGCGACAGCCATCAGATGGTCGACAGTCTGCCCGGTCCACTGGGGCAGGTCATCAGCAACCTGATTGCCAACGCCCGGAT
>JBPEXS010000007.1:0-2539 GCA_052031325.1 Thalassolituus sp.
TCAGCAGTGTTTGCCGATACTGACTTCTTTTTTGCGGAGTTAGCTGAGTCCGGCTGCGCGGATGTTTTGTTGCCACCGGAGCGACGGAAAAGCTTGCTGAAAACCATAGAGCTGACAATAACCCTGAAAAAAGGTGTGAAAACAGTAAAACAGGCCGCCATTTTAACCAGCCCTGATCAATTAGGAAGTGCTATTTGAGCTAACAGAACGATGGGGCGGGGGAGGTCTCCCATGGGCTGTATGCCAAAGCTGTTTTCAATACGGGTCTGTGGTATCGTACAGTCTGATAACTCTAACAATAAAAACGAACGGAACTACTCATCATGGCCATGATGTCTATGAAACCGCTTTCCCGCCTGCTGACGATTTCACTGCTTGCGCTGATTGGTATCAGCCTGAATGGCTGTGCTTACCTGGGTCTGGGTTCCCGACCACTGTCTGAACTGACGCAGAAATACACTGACCAGACCTCCCGTTTTGTCTCGGTCGAAGATCTGGTGATTCACTATCAGGACGAAGGTCAGGGCGAAGTCGTGCTGATGCTGCACGGTGAACATTCCTCGCTGCACGTCTGGGATGCCTGGGCTGACAAGCTGTCGCAGAACTTCCGGGTCGTGCGCCTTGACCTTCCAGGTCACGGCCTGACAGGTCCTGCCAAGAACGACAAGGCCAGTTATGACCTGGAATACATGCTGAATATCGTCGATGAATTCATGGTTAAACTGGGCCTGGACGAGTTACCGATTCACATGGTCGGCGCTTCTTACGGCGGCTTTGTGACCTGGAATTACGCACTGCAGAACCCGGGCATGCTCGACAGCATGGTTCTGGTCGATGCCACAGGTTTCGATCAGGAACTGCATGACGTACTGAGCTACAACACCATTCCGGTCCTGGCGGGTCTGAATTCCATGACGCTGCCTCGTTACAAGGTAAAATCCCGCCTCGAAACCCTGTATTACGAAGAAGACCGCATTACCAAAGACGTCGTACGTCAGACTCAGGACATGATGCTTCGCCAGGGTAACCGCGACGCTTTCATTCAGGTTGCCCGTCAGATGAAAGATCAGCTGGAAGAGGGCAATAACGAAAGTGATCAGATCAAGTACATTGAGACGCCGGCTCTGGTGATGTGGGGTGAAGCGGATGAGTGGACGCAACTGCGTATCATGAAGCAGTTCAAAACCCACCTGCCGAATATGACGCTGGTCAGCTACGAAGGCGTTGGGCACCTGCCGATGCAGGAACTGCCGGTGCAGTCTTCGCGTGATGTGGCCTCGTACCTGATGTACGGAGAACTGGCCCAATTACCGGGTGGCGAAAAGCAGGGTTGGTAATCACAGACTCTGTATCGACTTAAAAAGGGGCCTTAATTTGGCCCCTTTTTCGTGAATGCGGTACTCTCGCGCTCAGTAAACTCTCTTTCAGCTTCAGGAACTTCAGTGACTTCTGACAAGAACAGCATTGTCTGGTACGACTACGAAACCTTTGGTGCGCAGACCGCGTGGGACAGACCCGCGCAGTTTGCCGGTATCCGTACCGATGAAGACCTTAATGAAACCGGCGAAGTCGTAGAGCTGTTCTGCCGCCAGTCGGATGACTATCTGCCACACCCGCAAGCTGTGCTTATCACAGGTATAACCCCGCAGGAATGCCAGCGGAAAGGTCTGCCAGAGGCTGAGTTTATACGCCAGATCAATGAGATGTTCAGTCAGCCGGGTACCTGTTCCGCGGGTTATAACAGCATCCGCTTTGATGATGAGATTACCCGCTACGCCCTGTACCGCAATTTTTATGATCCTTATGCCCGTGAGTGGCAGGGCGGCAATTCACGCTGGGATCTGCTTGATGCCATGCGCTGCGCCTATGCCCTGAGACCCGATGGCATACAGTGGCCGGTCAATGACGAGGGGCGTCAGAGTTTCAAGCTGGAGCACCTGACCGCCGCCAACGGACTGGATCATGGCAGCGCACACGATGCCGTATCCGACGTCCGCGCGACCATAGCACTGGCACGCCTGCTGAAAACGGCGCAACCTAAGTTGTACAGCTTTCTGTACAGTCACCGTACCAAGCAGGCGTTGGGCGGCCTGATTGATGCGGCCAGTCATAAGCCACTGGTGCATATTTCGGGGATGTACAGTGTTGAGCGCGGTTGCCTGGCGGTGATTGCTCCTCTGTGCTGGCACCCGGTCAACCGCAACAGCTTTATTGCCTGGGACCTTTCCGTTGATCCGACGCCGCTGTATGAACTGAGTGCCGAAGAGATCGCGCTGCGGGTGTTCACCCGCACGGATGAACTGCCGGCCGGCACAGAGCGTTTGCCACTGAAAGAAGTGCATATCAATAAGTCTCCGGTGCTGGCACCGGCCAGTACACTGTCACCGGATCAGGCCGAACGCTGGAACATATCCGGTGATCGTTTGCGCTCCCATCTGCAGATGCTGCGCAGCGGCGGTTCACTGGCGTCCAAGCTGGAGCAGGTATTTACCAATCGCACCTTTGCCGAAATCACCGATGTCGATGGCCGGTTGTACGA
>JBPEXS010000070.1:0-17797 GCA_052031325.1 Thalassolituus sp.
GGGCGTATGTTTTTGTCCGGCAGACCTTTGCTGCCGGAGCGGGCAGGGACGACACAGAGAACACGTCGTCCCTCAATCATGCAGACATCTCACGGGCGGTAAAATCACTCAGAAAATCCTGCTGAGCACGGTTAAAGTCCGGCATTTTGCCGATGTCCAGCCAGTACTCATGAATCGGGAACAGCGAGACTTTTTCGTGGCAGTTAATCTGGCTCTGCAACAGGTCTGGCATATCGGTTTTCTGATCGGCCACCACCTGACGGCGCAGCTCAGGGCTGATCACGTAAATACCGGCATTGATGAAAAATGACTGCACGGGTTTTTCCACGATATTGGCGATCTGGCCATCGTTGCTCTGAATCACGCCGTACGGAATCTGGTACTCCTCACGACGCACGCACATGGTAGCCGTGGCGGCGTTTTCTTCATGAAAGGACAGCAGCTGGCTGAAGTTTACTTTGGTCAGCAGGTCGCCGTTCATCATCAGAATCGGATGTTCAATGTCCTGTGGTAACAGGCTCAGAGCGCCCGCCGTGCCGAGCGGGTTTTCTTCGTGTACGTACTGAATTTCCACGCCCCAGCGCTCACCGTTACCGAAATAATCGGTGATTTTTTCGTGCAGGTAATGGGTGGAAATAAAAAAGCGGTAAAAGCCATGCTCGATAAAACTTTCCAGGATGGTTTCCAGAATCGGTTTGTCGCCGACTTTCAGCAGAGGCTTAGGGCAATCGTCCGTCAACGGACGCAGGCGGGTACCAAAACCACCGGCCATCAGAAATACCGGGTTGGGTTTGCGCTTGGCGAATTCCAGGCTTTTGCGGGTGTACAGATCGACCACATAAGGGCCTTGCAACACCGGCACCTGATCCACGCTGTTGGTTCGCATCAGCGCCGCAATCTTTGGCAGCGAGTCATCGCGGGTGGCGGTGACGGGGTCCGAGCACATGATGGCTGATACCGGGGTCTCCATGGAGCAGTCACGGATCAGGGCGCGGCGGATATCGCCGTCAGTCACTGTACCGAGCAAACGGCGCGACTCGTCACACACCAGCGCAATCTGAAGACTGGCGTTATTGATGACCTTAATGGCCTTTTCAATGGAATCGGAATGAGACAGTAGTGTACGTTGCCAATTATCCATGTTTACCTCCGCCTGGGCGCTGTTACCGGATCAGGAGAGCGGACTACCTGATCAGCCCCAAGGCTGTGGGTCAGGGTAACTCCGGCTCCGATGAGGGTATCGGCACCAACGGCAATTTCTTGAATCACAGCCGCTTTACTGCCTATCAGCACACCCCGTGCCAGACGTACCCCGCCACACAGGGTGGCACCGGGCGCAATATGGCAGTGTTCGCCGATAACGCAGTCGTGGTCTGCGCTGGCGGCGGTATTGATCAGGCTGTTTTCACCGATACGACACCCGGTCTGGACGATGGCACCGGCAAAAATCTGAACGCCAGCGGCAATGTCTGTCCCAGCGGCAATGACCGCTGACGGGTGAATAACCTGGGTAAACAGATAGCCCAGTTCGGTAAACTGATGGTAAATACGTTCCCGCAGAGTCTGGAATGGCAGGAAGCCAATGCCATTCGCGAGCAGAACCGTTTTAGGTGGGTGGTCATTCAGTATCTCATCACCGCCCAGGCACGGCAGGTCGCGCCAGCGTTCAAACTGTGGGGCCGGGTCGGTAAAACCCAGAATTGTCTGACCCGCTGCGAGCAGGGTGTCGGCGACCACGCGGGCATGCCCGCCGGTTCCCAGGATCAGCACCGGACGTTCTTTGGGTTCTGCCAGTGCGTTATCCGGTGCTGTCTCAGAGCGGTTGATCAGGGTCATAACTCTGCTCCGCTGTCTGGCCACACAGATCCCAGAAATACGCCGGTGAAAGGCCGTTGCCGGGGCGTCTGGCGGTGATATCGTCTGCGCTGAGCGTCTGCCCCTGCGCAATCGCTCTGGCAGCGACCAGGCTTTTACGCGCCACCTGAGCATTCGCCTGCTCAGTGTCTGAGGGGGATTTTTCACCACGGCCCAGCATGGTTTCGCTGCGGCGGATGTCACAGATCATCAGCGCCAGTTCGTCAGGTTCGAGCGAGGCCTGGTGATCCGGACCGGGCAGGTGTTTATCCAGGGTGAAGTGTTTTTCGATCAGGCAGGCACCCATGGCCACGGCTAACGGTGAGGCCAGGGTATCCGGTGTGTGATCCGATAACCCCACCGGGCACTGAAACTCATTGGCCAGGGTCTGAATTACCTTCAGATTGACCTCGTTATCCGGCGTCGGGTAAGCGGTCGTACACTGCAGAATGGTGACGTCTTTCGCCAGTTGTTCCATCGGATAATCACTCAGGCTGGCACGGATTTCCTGCAGGTTCTGCGGTGTTTTTTCCGGGTTAAGCCGGGCGTAGGCCACCATCGCCAGGGCATCGCGGATTTCATCCAGCGTGGCCATTCCGGTCGATATAATCAGAGGTAATCCGGTCAGGGCATGCTGACGGATAAAGGGCAGATTTGTCAGTTCGCCGGACGGAATTTTCAGGCGCTTCACATTCAGAGTGAGCAGAAATTCAAGCGATGCGTCATCAAATGCTGTTGCCAGAAATTCGATGCCTTTTTCATCGCAATAATCGCGGATGCGGATAAATTCAGCGTGGGATAATTCCAGCGCTTTCAGCATGGCCTGCTGGGTCTGCTCAGAGCCGGTTGTCTGCTGCTGATACCCGGCTTTTTCGGCGCTGGCCGTAGCCAGTAATTCACTGTTAAAAATCTGGAATTTCACCACGTCGGCACCGGCGTCACAGGCGATATCCACCAGTCGCATCGCCAGCTCAGGGTCGCCGTTATGGTTTACACCGGCCTCGGCAATGATCAGGGTTGCAGACTCAGGACTCATGGTAGGCCTTTTCGGTCAGTGTACTGAGGTCTGTCTGGCGCAGAATATCGACGATTTTCTGGCTGGTGGGGCCCTGGTCGTAGGGATTGTCTATTGAGCAGTAGGGTGCGTTAAGCGCCATTTCAATCGCGCTGCGGATCGCAAAGGCATCGGCCAGGGTGTCGGTGACGGAACTGGCACGGTCACGGCCTTTCTGGCGGTCGCCGATATTGATGGTCGGGGTTTTCATTGACGGTGCTTCAATAATACCGCTGGATGAATTGCCCACCACCAGGTCGACTTCGTGCATCAGTGACAGATAGCGGCAGACACCCAGGCTCTGATGCAGGCTGATGCGCTGCGGATGAAGCTGCTGCCACTCATTCAGAGCAGCAATAATGCGTCGGTGTCCAGCATCGGCATTGGGGTAGGTCGCAATAATGCCAAGGTCCGGAATACCGTCTAATGCTTCCTGCAGAGCGGTCAGCTCACGCAGGCTGTTGTCCGGATTCATGCTGTCCGGGTGATAGGTCATCAGAACATTGCGCGACTGCCATTTAAGTTCAAGTGAGTCCTGAAGCTCAGACAGCGGCAATAGTTTCTGCTGACGGATGTTCTCTACGCCGGGGGCACCCGTCAGAAACACGCGTTCTGGCGACTCACCCATGCGGATCAGTCGCTCACGGGCCGCCGCAGTGGCCGGGAAGTGCAGATGCGAGAGCTTACTGATGGCATGGCGGAACTGGTTATCCTGCGAACCGAAACTCAGTTCGCCTCCGTGCAGATGAAGCACCGGGATATTCATCAGGCAGGCGCATTGGGCAGCGGCCAGGGTTTCATAGCGGTCGCCGATGACCATCAAGGCATGGGGCTGCAGTTCGGTAAAAATGTCCGCTAATCCAGTCAGCACAGCGGCGCTGCGACCGGCGTTGGCGGCGGCGGAATCCGAGGTGTAGTCCAGCGGCACTGGATGAAAATCACGGAAGCCGTCGTCAGACAGTTCCTTCAGTGTGAAGCCAAATTCCGGGCGCAGGTGCGTACCACTGACCAACAGCAGAGGTTCAAACGCGTCATCGCTGGTCATGGCCAGCAGGGTGTTTCTGAGCAGGCTGTATTCTGCGCGGGTAGCGGTAAAGCAGGCGATGCGTTTCATTCAGCCGCTCCTGTCGCTGAGTCCTTAAACCCGGAATCTGCAGAAATACGCTGTGTCTGAACGCTGCTTGGCAGACTGACTGCACGGGCATAAACCTCATCCGTCACGGGCAGGTTGGTGCTTAGCGGTGACTGCAGGTGCGGTAGCCGGTGCAGGGGCGTCCAGGCGGGGCGGGCCATAATGCCGTGGGCTTTCAGCCCTTGCAGAACCGCCTGTTTTTCATCGGCGTCCTTCAACAGTACGGTATTCAGCCAGTGATTGCTGTGGCCTTGCTGGTTACCGATCAGGGAATAGCCCAGGTCGCTGAAAAACGTTTCATAGGTTCTGGCAACGGATTGCTTGGCACGGATAAAACCTGGCAGCTTCTGAAACTGGCTCAGGCCCAGACTGGCATTCAGGTTGGGCAGGCGGTAGTTAAAGCCAGGCTCGTCATGGAAGAACTCAAATTCATCCGGCACCTTGGCGGTGGTCGATACGTGTTTCAGCTTGCGCGCCAGAGCCGGGTCTGCTGTCAGCACCATGCCGCCAGCGCCTGTGGTCATGATTTTGTTGCCATTAAAGCTGAGCACGCCGCACAGGCCGAACGTACCGCAGTGGCGACCGGATACGGTGCTGCCAAGGGCTTCCGCGGCGTCTTCAATCAACGGCAGCTGCCACTGCTGGCAGAGCGCAGTCAGGCGTTCGATCTGTACTGGGGTGCCGAAGCTGTGCATGGGAATACAGGCACTGATGCGGCGGCCACTGTCTTTGTGGATCAGGCCGTCATAACCCTGGGTACATTCTGATTCGAGAAACTGCGCCAGGGCCTCAGGGCACATACCGGCATCGGGCAGGCTGATGTCGATGTATACCGGACTGGCCCCGGCCTGCAGGATTGCATGGCCGGTGGCGGCAAAGGTCAGTGACTGGGTCAATACCAGATCACCGGGTTTAACGCCACAACAGTGCAGCGCCAGATGCAGGGCCGCCGTACCGTTAACCGTCGCGATGGCGTAGGGGCTGCCGCAGAAACCGGCGATGGCATCTTCAAAGGCCTGAATCTCTGGCCCGGCCGAAGAGACAAAGGTGCTGGCAACGCAAGCGGCAACGGCGGCTTCGTCCGTCTTATCCAGTGTGGGCCGGTGCAGAGGCACTGGCTGTTCACCCGGATACAGGCTGTGAATTAACTCAGCAAGCGCGCCGACGAGCTGTTCAGACATTATAAACACCGGCTTTATAGCGGCTCAGATTGTCCGCCTGAGTAAACCAGTCGATGGTGCGCTGCAGCCCTTCACGGATATCCACCTGATGTTGATAGCCCGTGGTGCTGAGCAGTTTGCGGTTGTCACAGACGAGTCGGTGTACCTCTGATTTTTCCGGGCGGATACGGGCACTGTCGTGTTCAATCAGGATGTCAGAATTCATCAGCTCACGGATTAAATTCACGGTATCCAGAACAGAAATTTCGGTGTTGCTGCCGATGTTGATGACTTCACCAATGGCAGCCTGACAATCCATCAGACTGATCAGACCTTCGCAGGTGTCGGCAACAAAATTAAAGTCGCGGGTAGGTGACAGGTCACCGAGTTTTAACCGGGTTTCCCCCGCCGCAATCTGGGTAATGATGGTTGGAATGACGGCACGGGCAGACTGACGCGGGCCATAAGTATTGAACGGTCGGGCCAGTGTTACAGGCAGCTCAAAGGCGTTGTAATAACTCAGTGCCATAGAGTCAGAGCCGATTTTAGAGGCGCTGTACGGCGACTGAGGTTGCAATGGGTGCTTTTCATCAATCGGCACGTACTGGGCGGTGCCGTAGACTTCCGAGGTGGAGGTCTGAATAAACTGCTGAACATCAAATTGCCGCGCCGCCTGCAGCAGATTGACTGTGCCTTCGACGTTGGTAGCGACATAGCTGGCAGGCGCCTGATAGGAGTACGGAATGGCAATCAGTGCTGCCAGGTTATAGACCACATCGCAACCTTGTGTGGCCTGCTGGCAGAAAAACGGATCGCGGATATCGCCTGAAATAATTTCCATATCCCGGCTCAGTGGCGAGTCATCCAGCCAGCCCCAACTATTAAACGAGTTGTACAGGGTCAGGGCGCGTACCTGATGGCCGCTGCGAACCAGGTGTTCCGCCAGGTGGGAGCCGATAAAACCATCAGCACCAGTAACCAGAATACGTTTACTCATGCTCAGAAACCCTCAACGTCTTCGGTGATTTTGCGGGTCAGCATCGGATCATCTTCAGGTGCCAGCTGACGGTACACAACAGAACCGTAATGCTGTGGCCACTCGTTCAGAAACTCGGTAAAGGTGTCTTTCCACAAGGTAATAAACCCGGGTCTTTCTTTTTCCGGCAGGGCGTAGGTATGCGCATAACCGATGGAAATAAAAAACCACATCGTGCCACGGAACAGGTAGTACATGGTTTTCAGGTTGGTGTAGATATCCTCTTCGAGGAAACGCGCAATCCGGTAGGTGCAGTCCGACAGGCTGCTCAGTGTATCGTCCAGATGTTCCAGCTCATTCAGAGCGCGCTGGCAGACACGGCCAATGGCTTCTTCGAGAAGCTCCAGTCGCTCTTTGATTTCCGCTTCGCCGATGACTTCGCCCGGCCTATTAATGGCATTAACCGTTGCTGAACGATCCCCGCCACAGGAGGTGAGTGTTTCGTCAAAGGCGTCTGCGTTATTCAGCCATTCTGTGCGACTCAGCTTTGCGCCCAGTGAGCAGTTAAACACATTCAGTTCACGCTCATTCTTAAACTGCGAAATTTCGACCTCTGCACGGCGCATACCGGTAAACAGAAACGGTATGGTTTTAATGGTGCTGCCATCCACACATTCCACGGGCATACCGTCTTCGAGGTTATCCCAGGTACTGTCGATCAGATCTTCAGGGCTTTCATCGGTGTAATAAATACTGTCTTTTGAGTGGTGCTTGGTCGGGTCTATGTAGCCGAAATCCATACCGAACAGAAACAGGTTTTTAAAACCGAGATGCAGGAACACACCCAGGCCGGCGTTGGTGGCAGACGGAGTGCAGCCAGGCACCACATTATTCTGTGAAAACAGACTGGCCATGGCCGTTGAATCTTTAAAAAAGGCCTGCTTACTTTCAAACAGATTGAAGATTTTAGGAGGTACCTGAGCAGCCGCCAGCAGAGTGGTTTTCTGAGTGTCTTCCTCGGCCATGCTACGGGCGTAAGCTTCGGCCGCGACATAGTCGGATTCCAGCTCAATCTGAAAGTCCGGCTGAATGCCATTACGGCGAAGTACATCGCGGGCCGAACCGCAGGAGACAATCACGGCACGGTCACTGGCCGACCGTATCCATTCCAGCCGTTCGTCCAGTGATGGGCCAGAACCAATGATCAGGACGGGCGTGTCTGTATGTTGTTCCAGCGGCAGACGCAGTCGGGGAACCCCCTGACGGAAATTATGCAGGGCATTATTCAGCTGATTGATTTCATCGTCGTAATTACCCCACAGACTGAAATACATGGTGATGTCTTTGCGCAGCCGAACCAGAATTTTTTCATTACGGTTGGTGCTGCGGTGGTTATAAAAGACCGTGCCGGTGGGGAAGAATGGTGGTTGTTTAACCAGATGGTTCCAGAGCAGGCCATAAGCCATTTCTTCGTTGTGCTGTGGCACCAGAATAATGGTTACGGATTTGTGTGGATCATTGATCAGGGGTTCACAGAACTCAGCCCAGTCAAAGGTGAACAGACTGGCATAAAGCTCATCAATATCCCGCTCGCAGATCACCAGATGGTCGAGGGTGAGCCTTGTCATCAGGTGTTTCAGGTGCAGTCCAAGGCCAACGCCCATGACACACAACAAGGGGATGTGGTGATCAAATGGGTAAAAATCGAATTCTTCTTTCCTGAGCGGACTCTTCTCCGTCAGACCAGCCAGTTTCCTGGCTGAAAAGCGGGGAATGGTGAAGGTATTGTCAAAGGCGGTACCCACCGTGATGAGGCGATTGTTGCGCTGGCACCCCTTGATGAACTGGTCGACTTCCTGCGTTGCTGCCTCTTCGCCATCGGCGATCAGAACCTGACCGGTCTGACGGTTTACCAGTTGCCACTGTTCTGAACCGGTTTCCACATTCAGCTGTTTCTCTTGTGGGGAGTGATCATTCAGAACCGCATAAACAGATGGGAAGTACTGTTGCATAAAGGTCAAATTTTTGACTTTCATTGCGGAGAGTTGGCTTGCGGTAGTCATCAGTATTGCCCTGTTCTTTATTTCCTTCCGGCTCAGACCTCAGGTGCCTGTAAACCGGTAGCCATTTTTTTGACTTCTTTATGCAATGGTGCAGAAAGCGTGCCATGCGATTTCGCCGGGCTGGAGTGCCAGGGTTTTCATTGCTATGTCTTTTTCACATTTAGTAACACTTTTTTAAGCGATTTTTTTCTATGGGTGTCAAAAAATAATTACCTTAAAATTCAATGGCTTATTTTGGTTTTACGGAGTATTTCGGGGGTGGGTCAAGAGACCGGCGCGACTTGATGAAAAAAAGATCTAAAGAACCCTGAAGAGTCGCCGTTAAAGGCTTTGACACAGTCAGGCGGAGTCGAAAAGCGTCGATGCTGATGCCGACTCCCATATAAGCAGGTACAGGAGAATTAACTATGCCTCAAATTATTAATACCAATATTGCATCCCTGAATGCGCAGCGAAATCTGGATAAATCCCAGTCCGCTAACCAGCAGGCACTGCAGCGTCTGTCTTCCGGTCTGCGTATTAACAGCGCGAAGGACGATGCGGCAGGTCTGGCTATCTCCACCCGATTCACTTCTCAGATTAAAGGTCTGAACGTTGCTGTGCGTAACGCCGGTGACGGTATCGCACTGGCGCAGACGGCTGAAGGCGCGCTGGGCTCAATCAACGAAAACCTGCAGCGTATCCGTGAACTGGCGGTACAGTCTGCTAACGCCACCAACTCCGATGTTGACCGTGAAGCCCTTCAGGCTGAGGTTGAGCAGCTGGTTGCTGAGGTTTCCCGTACTGCTGAAGAAACTGACTTTAACGGCCGTAAGCTGCTGGATGGTTCCTTCTCTGCAACTTTCCAGATCGGTGCAAACGCCGGTCAGACGGTTGATATCTCCATTAAAGAGCTGACGGCTGACAAGCTGGGTGCTTCGAAAGCCTCTGGTATCTCTTCTCAGGGTGTTGGTGCAGGCCTGCAGAACGGTGATCTCATCATCAACAACGTAGCGGTCAGCCCATCGAAAGCCGATTCTGACAGTGCTTCTACTGTTGATGCTGCTTTCTCAGCGATCTCTAAAGTTGCGGCGATCAACGATGTGTACGACGAAACCGGTGTGAAAGCGTTTGCTAACGAAAACGTTGCAGCTGGTTCTGAAATGGAAGGCACCGCGGGTACCGTGACCCTGACACTGAACAACGTCGACATTGACCTGACTACCTCTACCGACACAGCCGGTACCCGTGCATCGGTGGTTGAAGCCATTAACGCTGTGTCTGATCAGACCGGTGTTACCGCCATCAGCTCTGGTTCTGATGCCAACGGTGTTCAGCTGGTCGCTGAAGATGGTCGTAACATTGATATCTCCTTCGCTGGTTTCGGCGGTAGCATCAGCTCTGATGCAGAAGCCGCTGCAGCAACCGGTCTGGCCGCTGAAGATACTTACTACGCTGGCTTCACCCTGGTGGCCGATGGCGACGTGGACGAAATCAAAGTCTCTGGTGGTGACGGTACCGGCAACGGTGACCTGGCCAACTCCGGTCTGAACCGTGGTACCTATGAAGTAGGCTCTGCCCAGGTTGCCTCTACCGTGACCTCTCTGACTTCTGGCGCAGAATTCAACGGCGGTGTACCGGATGGTACTGCCGGTGCTCAGCTGTCGACCGCTCTGGCAGTGACCTCTGACAGCCGTATCGCATTTGGTACTTCTGAAACCATTACGGTATCCACCAACGATGGCCAGTCTGCCACCTTCTCTGCAGGTTCTGCTGGTGACATGGGTGCGAAAGAAATCGCTGCTGCGATTGATAGCCTCGAAGGTGTGTCTGCCGCGGCGGAAACCAAAGTGAAAATCGAAGCAACTACCGCCGATGCTACTTTCAGTGGCGGTCAGATTCAGATCTTCGACAGCTCTACCGAAGGTAACGCTCTGATTGCGATCAGCCTGACTTCGACTTCTTCTACGGTTGAAGACATTGCCGATGCCATTAACTCAACCGCCTCTGCTGGCCTGGTTGCGACTGCGGTTAACGTGGGTACCACCTCGGCTGCAGTGTATGTAACCGATACTGACGGTGACAGCCTGCTGATCACAGGTGGTGCGGCTGCAACAGGTACGACCTCTACCTTCGATGTGACTGTGTACGATGAAAATGGTACTACGGCGGCTAAGGTTTCTGTGGGCGGTACTCAGACTTCCGGTGCCCTGGCGACCGGTTATCTGAAAGACGTTAACGTCACCGGCGATGATCTGAAGAGCATCAGCCTGACCAGTAACCTGGCAGAAGCCGGCCTGGCAACCTCTGGTACCCTGACTTCCGGTAGTATCTTTAACTTCCGCGAAACCAACAGTGGTGCGACTGACATTAACTCCATCACTCTGGATGCGGGTCAGGAACCTGTCCGCGGCCTGAAAGAAGGTGACGTGTCCATCAACGGTGTGAACATTCAGGCGGCTGACACCAGCTCAGACAAAGCGTCTGCAACCGTTGCCTCTGATGGCACCACCATTCAGTCTTCACTGAAATCCAAGTCTGCGATTGCGATTGCTGACAGCATCAACAAGGTGTCTGGTGAAACTGGCGTAACTGCTGAAGTAAACGAAACCGTCGTGGTTGGTTCCGGTTCTTCTTCAACGCTGACCACAAACCAGAACGCGGCGATCTCTGCCGGTTATGAAGCGGGTGAGAGCGGTAAGCTCTACATCAACGGTGTGGATATCGGTGTAATCAGCCTGGTGGATGACGGCAGTGGCTCCATTGATCTGGATGCGACCAAGACAAACGCCATTGATCTGATCAACGCCAAATCCGGTCAGACTGGTGTGGTGGCTGAAGACAACGGTGTGTCCATTACCCTGAAAGCGTCGGATGGCCGTAACATCTCGGTCGCTCTGGATAATGATGCTGCAAACAACGGTGTGGATCCGACCTCCAGCGCCAGCTTCGGCTCACTGATTGGTCTGGATGCCAGTGTTGATGGTATCGGTGAAGCCGATATCGGTACGGCCACCGCATCTGACAACATCGGTACCCGCGGTAGCGCGACTGAAGGTGCAACCTACGAGACGACCTACGGTACGGTGACTCTGTCATCTGCGAAGGAGATCTCACTGGAAGCCGGTTCTAACGGTAAGGATGAGATCGAAGCGCTGGGCTTCAACGTCGCCAGCTACGGCGGTGGTGAAGACGGTACTCTGCTGAAGGACATCGATATCTCGACCTTCGAAGGTGCTCAGGCGGCGATCACAGCGATCGACAACGCCATCGGCCAGGTGGCCAGTCAGCGAGCTGACCTTGGTGCGATCCAGAACCGTATGGAATCCACAGTAAGCAACCTTCAGGTGACCTCTGAAAACCTGAACTCTGCGAACTCACGGATCCAGGATGCGGACTTTGCGGCCGAAACCGCTGAGCTGTCACGTACTCAGGTACTGCAGCAGGCAGGTATCTCGGTACTGGCTCAGGCCAACGCCGCTGGTCAGCAGGTTCTGTCTCTGCTGGGATAAGGTAGTCGGCTGGCAGGCCCTGCGGGGCCTGCTTTCTGAATCGGTACCAGTGAGGTGAGAGTATGAATGAGCTGAAAAATAACATCGCGGAAAGAAGCCTGTCTCAGGTTGCCCGTGTCAGCGCATCTCAGGAACCCAAAGCGGATCAGAGCAGCGCCTCCGGCGGCAAGGTTTTGCCGGAAGTGAATGTCACTGATACAGCCGTATTTAATGATGAAAGTGTCCGGGAAGCAGTATCCCGCATCAATGAGTATGTTCAGCAGACTCAGCGGACCCTGGACTTTCAACTGGATGAAAGCAGTGGCAAGACCATCATCCGGGTATACGACAAGCTGTCTTCAGAGATGATCCGTCAGATTCCGAGTGAACTGGCATTAGAGCTGGCGCAGAAATTGAATGATGAGGAGCCATCCCTGTTGTTCAGTGCGCAAGTTTAAAGGTTATGTAACGTTCTGTTAGATAGCCTCAACAAAGAACCGCATTGGCCGATAAGGACAATGCGGTTTTTTTGTTTAGGGATCTTTTGTCCCAGAGGTACGTATGGCATCCATTGAATCACTGGGCCTTGGCTCAGGTGTCCTGACCACAGATCTGGTTGAACAGATCATCACGGCGGAAAAGGAAGTCACAGAGCTGCGGTTGGATAACCGGCAGGAGCTGATTGAGGCGAAGATCACCGCCTATGGTGAAATTCAGTCGCTGATGTCGACCATGCAGTCAGCGGTGAATAAGCTGGCCAGCCCGAGTACTTCCGGTGCTACCAAGGCGACCTCATCCGACGAAGGTATTCTGACCGTCAGCAGCTCCATCACCGCTGACCCAGGTTCCTACACCGTTGAAGTCCTGAACACGGCGAAATCCCACTCTCTGGCCACAGCGGCCTACGAGAGCTTCGATGAAATCATCGGCACCGGCACGCTGACCTTCAGCTTTGGTGAAAACCAGTACGACGGCAGCGGCAACATCACCGGCCAGACGCTGAACACAGATCGCCAGACCGAAACCATCACCATTGACGACTCCAACCGCACCCTCAGCGGTATCCGTGACGCCATCAACAACGCCGCTATCGGGGTCAACGCCACCATCATCAACGACGGTAATGGCTACCGCCTGCAGCTGGTCTCTGCCGAATCCGGTGTAGAGAACGCCATGCGTATCGAGGCCACCGATGAGAACGGTAATCTGCTCACGACAGGCCTGTCAGCCCTGGCGTACAGCGAAGATCAGGGCGGCAGTGGCAACCTTGAAGAAACCAGTCAGGGCGAAGATGCACAGCTGAGCGTCAATGGTCTGAGCATTACCCGCAGCAGCAACGAAGTAACCGAGGTGATCAACGGTGTCACCCTGAATCTGCAGAGTGCCAATGTCGGCCAGACGGTGACCGTGTCAGTCAGCCCGGATACCGAAGGTCTGACTGAGAATATTCAGGCCTTTGTCGACTCCTACAACGACCTCAAAGGTTTTGTCGATGACCTGACCGGATACAGCGCGGATACGGAGAGTGCCGGCCTGCTGTTGGGTGATTCGACCATCCGCAGTATTCAGAGTCAGATCCGCAGCCTGATTTCGCAACCGATCGCGGGGCTTGCCGGTAAATACCGCTCACTGACCGAGCTTGGCGTGAATACCAACAAAGACAGCGACTTTCTTCTGGATTTTGATACGTCGGTGTTTGAAAAGGCCATCAACGATGAGCGCGAATCCATCGTTGGCATTCTGGCGAAGTCCGGCTCTACGACTGACAGCCAGATCGTCTATGTGAACGATTCGATCAACACTCTGGCTGGTACGTACGACATCAATCTGACCCAGCTGGCGACGCAGGCAAAATTTTCATCCGCCTCTCTTGATCTGCTTGATTTCGCTTCGCCAGTGACGATTGATGACAGCAATAACAGTTTCAGCATCAATGTGAACGGTAAATCCGCCAGTGTGACGCTCAGTAATGGCGACTACGCCAGCGGCGATGATCTGGCCGCGCAGATTGCTCTGCAGATCAACAGTGCCGAATCCATCTCTGACTATGGTTTTTCCGTCTCGGTGGATTACAACGCCGATGATAAGAATTTCACCGTAACCTCGAATAAATACGGCTCGGAATCTCAGGTTTATATTGAGTCAGTGAGTGGTAATACCGCCAACACCCTGGGGTTCAGTCCACTCGGCAGCGGTACTTATAAGGGCGTCGCATTAACCACGCTGAACGCTGATGCCTTTGCCGGAAAGGGCGCGAAAACCGAAATCGGTGCCCAGAAAGTGTCTGAAAGCACCGGGATTAATTTCTCCTCATCGAACGCAACCTTCTCACTGGATGTCGACGGCGCAGGCCCGGTTGCCGTGACCGTGAATCAGGATGCCGCGGGTCAGGATCTGAATGGTGACGGTGTATTTGGTGACCGCCTGGACACCCTCCAGGCCATTCAGACCGCCATTGATGCCACGGCCCTCAGCGGCGATGTGATTGCCAGTTTTGATGATGCGGGTTATCTGCGCTTTGAAACCGCCGCAGTCGGCAGCGCACGTTCCATCGAAATCACCTCAGTGGGTTCCAACACCTCGGATGTGAAGCTGGGCCTGTCCGACAGCCAGGGCGCTCAGACTAACGGTAAAGACCCGGGTCTTGAGTTTAATGATGTCGTTGAATTCAAAGTTCAGGTCGATGGTACAGAGAGCGATACCTTTGTCAGCATCCCTGCAGGCACCTATCTCACGGGCGAAGATCTGGCGACTGAAATCCAGACTCAGCTGGCAGCGACACTGAGCAGCGATGTGAACTTCAGCGGCATGGTGGTGGGTGCGGAAACCGGCACTGGCAGCCGCGATATCAGCACCAATATTGATTTCAGTACTGCCAATGCAGGCTTTACGCTGAATGTCTCCGGCGTTGAGCAGGAAGTGCTGATCAATACCGATTCCGGCGATAACATTGTCGATATTCAGACGGCACTGGACAGCGCTTTCGGTGCCGGAGTCGTAACCGCGTCACTGGATGGAACCGGACTGAAACTGACCACCGACGCCACCGGCCACAATGAGTTTATTGAAATCACCAGTGATGGCCGCGGTGCGGTCTCCAGCAGTTTTGCCGATATCTCCAGCGGTTTTGACTTCTCGGCCAGCGGCCAGGAAGCCACCTTTACCCTGACCGTCGATGGGGTCGACCTGGATGTCACCGTTGACGGTGATGGCACCGCAGGCAGCAATGATGCGTCATCCAACCTGACCGTCATTCAGGCGGCCCTGGACGATGCGCTGATTGCCTCTGGTCAGTTTCAGGCCGGTGATATCAAAGCTGCGGTCGACGATTCTGGTCAGCTGTATTTTGAAACCTTCTCCAAAGACGGCGTAAAAACCGCTGCGACCTTTGGCTCGGGTGCGAGCCTGCAGGTCAGCAATGTCGCTGGCACTGCGGGTACCACTCTTGGGCTGGCGGATGAAACCGTCACCTCAGGCTATGATGCCTTCGGTATGCCATCCGGGCGTGATTTTGGCTACGACCTCAACCCGGTAGTCACTTACAACTATGACGCGGATGCGGATCTGGGCCATTTCACCATTCAGATTGGTGGCGAAGGTACCGAAGTCGGGTTCGGCGAACTCGATGCCGATGCTATTGCCTTTATGGGCCTGCAGGATTCCAGTGTGTATTCTGAGCCGGTTCCGACCGGTAAAGACGTCGCAGGCACCATCAATGGGGTTGTGGCTTCAGGCAGTGGCCAGTTCCTGCGTGCGCAGAACGGCAACGAGGCTGCGACCAACGGTTATTACATCGGTAACGAATCGGCCGGTTTTGAAACTCCGGTCGAACTGGATGCGACCAATAGCAGTTTTACCATTGAGATTGATGGTGTTGAAGCCGAGGTGCAGCTGAGTTACCCGGCGACTTATGTCAGCGGCAGTGCTCTGGCCAGTGCGCTGCAGACCGCGATTAACGATACCGAGGCGTTTAAGTCAGAAAACGTTTCCGTACAGGTTGATTACACCGACGACACCTCGTCATTTGCTTATAACAAGTTCGGTATTATCTCGACCTCAACCGGGGCTGGCTCCAGTGTAGAGATGGTCGACTTCAGCAGCGAAGCAGCCAGTATTTTCGGTTTTGTCCGTGGGGCAGGGGATGGCGAGAGCGGTAAAGACGCCGTAGGTAACCCAGACCCATCCTCCGGTCTGCGTCTCAAAATCAGCGGTGGAGACATCGGAGACCGAGGTTCCATTACCTACGTGAGTGGCTTTGGCGACCAGCTCAAAGCCATTCTGGATAACTTCCTCGATACCAGTGACGGCCTGATTGCCAACAAACTGGCCGGGCTGGATCAGGATCTGGAACAGGTCGACGAAGACCGCGCTGACCTGGAAGCCCGTATGGATGCTCAGGAAGCACGGTTAAAGTCGCAGTTTCTGTACAACGACGCCATCATCCAGACGCTCAATACCACGCTGGATTACGTGAAACAGCAATTTGATGCTCTGAATGGCGGTGGTGACGACTAAGATCGCCGCCCGGGCAATCAGTAAGGGTTACACATACCGGCGGGATGCTTTTCCCGCCGATTCCCGCAGATGAAACCCCCGCAACTTTCCGGTAAAATCTCCCACCTTTTTAACACCGGAAGACAGTGTCAGGGGTAACCGACCTTGGAAATCAATCCGATTCTCGAACAGATTAAAGACCTCACAGCGCGCACCGACGTGCTTAGGGGGTATCTTTGACTACGCCAACAAAGTTGAGCGTCTCGAAGAAGTAGAACACGAACTCGCCCAGGGCGACGTCTGGGATGATCCGGACCGTGCGCAGGAGCTGGGCCGTGAGCGCTCATCTCTGGAAGCTGTGGTGAAGACCATCAACAACCTCGATAACGGCCTCGCGGACGCCCGCGACCTGCTGGATATGGCGGTTGAAGAAAACGACGAAGATTCCGTTGAGGAAGTAAAGAGCGAACTGGACGGCCTGCAGGCTGAGCTGGAAGTGCTCGAATTCCGTCGTATGTTCTCCGGCGAAATGGACGAAAACAACGCCTATGTCGAAATCCAGGCCGGCTCCGGTGGTACCGAAGCCCAGGACTGGGCCAACATGCTGCTGCGCATGTACCTGCGCTGGATCGAAGCGCATGGCTTTAAAGGCGAACTGATGGAAGTGTCTGAAGGTGAAGTTGCGGGCATCAAAGGTGCCACGATTCACGTTCAGGGCGAATACGCTTATGGCTGGCTGCGTACCGAAACCGGCGTACACCGTCTGGTGCGTAAGAGCCCGTTCGACTCCGGCAACCGTCGCCACACCTCGTTCTCGTCTGTGTTTGTCTCGCCAGAAGTCGATGACAACATCGAAATCGAGATTAACCCGGCCGACCTGCGTATCGACGTATACCGTGCCTCGGGTGCTGGTGGTCAGCACGTAAACCGGACGGAATCTGCGGTACGTATTACTCACTTGCCGACCAATACCGTGACTCAGTGTCAGAACGACCGCTCGCAGCACAAGAACAAAGATCAGGCGATGAAGCAGATGAAAGCCAAGCTCTATGAGCTGGAGCTGCAGAAGCGCAACGCCGAATCTCAGGCGCTGGAAGACAGCAAAGCGGATATCGGCTGGGGCAGTCAGATCCGTTCGTATGTATTGGATGATGCGCGGATCAAAGATCTGCGTACCGGCGTTGAGACGCGGAATACGCAGGCCGTGCTTGATGGAGATCTTGACCAATTTATTGAGGCAAGCCTCAAGAAGGGGTTGTAAACCTGCTGTGCTCGGCCATGCGGTGTTGGAATCTTTTTCGGAATGCTCATGTACCACTTGTACACTGCGCTTCCTCAAAAAATTCCGCCTTGCCTGGCCTTCGCTCGCGACGGTTTACAGCATATAACCCTGTGAACGTAGGTTGGGTTAGCGCAGCGTAACCCAACAAAAAATTGGTCCAATACTCATACGTCCGACCCAACAACGCAAACAACCGATGATTAAAACCCGAAGAGAAGGGTAGACAATGACAGAACAGAATCAGAACGCTCAGGACGAAAACAAACTCATTGCTGAGCGTCGTGCCAAGCTGGAAAAACTGCGTGAAGGCAG
>JBPEXS010000071.1:0-2754 GCA_052031325.1 Thalassolituus sp.
ATGCTCAGAGATGTCCGGGATCAGTATCCGGAAGCTCAGGTTCTGATCAAAACCCACCCGGATATCCTCTTAGGCAAAAAGAAAGGTTATTTCGACAGCGCCGCTGAAGACCCAATGGTGCGCTTTCTGGCAGAAGACTGTCATCTGCCTGAGCTGATGAACGTGGTGGAGCGGGTGTTCTGTGTCAGCTCGCAGCTCGGCTTTGAAGCCCTGATGTATGGCAAACCGGTACACTGCTACGGCCTGCCTTTTTACGCAGGTTGGGGACTGACGCAGGATACCATGTCCTGCCCGCGGCGCACGGCCAGGCTGACTCTGCCACAGCTGGTCGCGGCCACGCTGATCCGCTATCCACAGTATCGCTTACCAGGTCAGTCAGAGGCCTGCACTCCAGAAGATGTTCTGGCACATATGCTTGAGAAACAACAACGCGCTGATCAAGGCGGAGTACAGACCTGTTACGCCGTCGGCTTCTCACTGTGGAAGCGGGCTTTCGTTAAAGAGTTCATCGGTGATATGGCCCGCGAAGTGCGTTTCTGTCATTCCGCGAAAGTTGCCCGTCGACTGGCTGCGCATGGCAGTAGCAACGCGATTCTGGTGTGGGGCAATAACGAAAGCGAACTGGAATCATGGGCCAGCCGCTACGATGTGGCCTTCTGGCGTATGGAAGATGGCTTTGTACGTTCAGTCGGCCTGGGGGCGGATCTGCGTCGTCCATCCTGCCTGGTGATCGATACCCAGGGGCTGTATTACCGCGCAGAGCAACCCTCCGATATTCTCTCATTGCTCAACAGTACCCGTTTTGATCAGTCTCAGCGTCAGCGGGGGAGCAGATTACAGGCTATGCTGAATGAGCTCGCCGTGACCAAGTACAACCTGGGATACTCCGATGAAGTTTCAGGGGCCGGGCATTTACACCTCCGTGAGCAGGCGGCCGGGCGTGAGATCATACTGGTGCCCGGGCAGTACGAGGCAGATCAGTCCATTCAGAACAGCCGCGGTCAGGTGAAAAGCAACCTGGCGCTGTTGCAGGCAACCCGCAGAACCTATCCAGAGGCCTTTATTCTTTTTAAGGAACACCCGGATCTATACTCTGGTGTGCGCCCCGGTGCTCTGGGGGAAACGGCAGCCCTCAAATACGCCGATCTTTATGTTACTCATGTCGATATGCATGAGCTGCTGCAGGAGTGCGACCGGGTCAGCACCATGACATCGCTTACCGGCTTTGAAGCGCTCATCCGCAATCGCCGGGTGCATGTCTGGGGTTCGCCTTTCTATGCTGGCTGGGGATTGACCGATGATGAACTGGAATTCCCTGAACGCACGGCCAATATTACAACAGAAGAGCTGGTCTATACCGCTCTGGTACTGTACTGTCGCTGCTTCAGCTGGGTTACCCGCAGTGAAGCCTCACCGGAGCAGGTGATTGAAGAACTCGCCCGGGAACGGAGTGATTGGACAACCGGGGGCAACCTGAGTAGCTCATGGTTGGCCAGACAAGTGCGCAAAGCGAGATACCTTAAGGAAGCCTTCTTCCGCTGACAGACACCACATGGCAGTATTATTTTTACAGGGGCCGCTCGGTCCGTTTTTTGGCAAGATGATCAACCGGCTGGCGGAGGTCGGGGTTCGTGCCCACAAGATCAATTTCAATGGTGGTGATGCCTGGTACAGCCGGGACATTCAGGCCGACAGCTATCGGGGTACCATTGAAGCCTGGCCAGACTACCTGTCAGAGTATATTCAACGTCACAATATCCACGTTATCTTTGTCTATGGTGACTGCCGTGTATACCACCGCCTTGCCAGAGAAGTGGCACGTCGGGTTGGCATTCGTTTTTACGCCTTTGAAGAGGGCTACATCCGCCCCAATCACCTGACACTCGAAGAAAACGGCGTTAATGGTTACAGCACCATTGATCACGGTAAAATTGAAGCCTGGGATTCCGTCGAGCGCCTGCCCGAAAAAGTGGTCGGCAATCATCTGTGGAACCGGGTGAAGTACGCCATGACGTATTACATCGTCGGCAACGCCACCTCCTGGCGCTATCCGGACTACCGCCACCACCGCTCGTTTTATGCCGTGTATGAAGCCTTCTGCTGGGTCCGCGCAGCGGTTCGCCATTACCGTTTTAAACGCACTGAGCGCCATATCCTTCCTGACCTCCTGGCCAGACACGATGGACGTTTCTTCCTGCTACCATTGCAGGTCGGAAATGACGCCCAGATCTTTTTCCATTCGCCTTACAACTCGATTGCAGACTGCATCCGCGAAGTGGCTGCTTCCTTTGCCGAATTCGCCAACGCTGAGGATGTGCTGGTGATCAAGCATCACCCCATGGACCGCGGACACGCACTTTATTCAGAGTTGATCACTGAACTGGAAGAGCGATTAGATCTCAGCGGGCGACTGATTTATTGTCATGATCAGCACCTGCCAACACTGCTGGATCACTGCAAAGGTGTGGTAACCATTAACAGCACCACCGCAATATCGGCTTTTTTCCATAAGGCGCCGGTAAAGGTACTGGGAAGCGCGTTTTACGATATTGAAGGGCTGTGCAATCAGACCTCTCTGGAAGCCTTCTGCTGGGTCCGCGCAGCGGTTCGCCATTACCGTTTTAAACGCACTGAGCGCCATATCCTTCCTGATCTGCTGGCCAGGCACGATGGACGTTTCTTCCTGCTGCCGTTGCAGGTCGGGAATGACGCCCAGATCTTTTTCCATTCGCCTTACAACTCGATTGCCGACTG
>JBPEXS010000072.1:0-3711 GCA_052031325.1 Thalassolituus sp.
GCGAAAACCCTGACAGAACGGATTAACTGGTTGCAGAGTAAGGGCATTGAGTGGTTTTCAGCCACACTCCTGTTCATTACCTGCGTCAGCCTGATCTTTCATGACAGCCGCTATCCGGATACCCGTGCTCTGTGCATTATCTCAGGCACTCTGTCTTCGCTGCTGTTGGTACGCTATGGCTTCCAGCAGTGGCAGATGCACCGCGCATCCGGACAACCGGGTTAAACAGACAAGAAGAACGGTCGCAGGTGACCGCGGATCTGAGTTATTTAAAACAGTCACAGCTCTCAACCGATGGCTGCTGGCAAATACGCTGAGTGAGAAACATGCGTCGAGTGGTGATTACAGGCCTGGGGATCGTCGGATGCCTGGGCAACAACAAAGAAGAAGTGACAGACGCTCTGCGTGCTGGCCGTTCTGGTATCCGCTTTGTTGAGGCATACAAAGAGATTGGTCTGCGCAGCCATATTGCTGGCCAGCCACAGATCAACCTGGATGATCACATCGACCGCAAATTGCGCCGTTTTATGAGTGATGCGGCGGGCTATACCTATTTGTCACTGCAGCAGGCCATTGCCGATGCCGGACTCTCAGATGAGCAGGTCAGCCACCCCAGAACCGGTCTTGTTGCCGGTTCCGGTGGTGTTTCTTCCAGTGATATTGTTGAAGCCGTCGACATCCTGCGCGAAAAAGGCATCCGTCGGGTCGGCCCATACCGGGTCACCCGCTCCATGGGCAGTACGGTATCCGCCAACCTCGCCACGCCCTTCGCCATTAAAGGCGTGAACTACTCACTGACATCGGCCTGTGCCACCAGTGCTCATTGTATTGGCCATGCTATGGAGCTGATTCAGTGGGGCAAGCAGGACATCATGTTCGCCGGTGGCGGCGAGGAAGAGCACTGGTCTCTGACCATGCAGTTTGATGCCATGGGCGCCCTCTCGACCAAGTACAACGACACGCCCGAAAGCGCGTCGCGCCCGTACGATGCCAGCCGTGATGGCTTTGTCATCGCCGGAGGTGCAGGCATGCTGGTGCTGGAAGAATACGAACACGCGAAAGCCCGTGGTGCACATATTTACGCCGAAATCACCGGCTACAGCGCCACCTCCGATGGCGATGATATGGTTGCCCCTTCCGGCGAAGGTGCTGAACGCTGCATGCGCGAAGCCCTGGCCATGGCGGGCAGCCCTGAGGTTGATTATCTGAACACCCACGGCACCTCGACACCGGCCGGTGATATCTGCGAGCTCAAGGCCGTTCAGCGTGCGTTCGATGGCCAGATGCCGCCCACCAGTTCGACCAAATCACTGACAGGCCATTCACTCGGTGCCGCAGGTGTACAGGAAGCCATTTACTGCCTGCTGATGCAGCAGAACGGCTTTATGACCGCCAGTGCAAACATCACCGACCCAGACCCGGAAGCAGCCGGTCTGCCTCTGGTGCGGGAAACCCGCGCGGCAGATCTGAACACAGTGATGTCAAACAGTTTCGGGTTTGGTGGCACGAATGCCTGCCTGATTTTCAGACGTGTCTGAAACATGACATACTCAGCCCCGCACCGGGCTTAATACGGTGCCTTAGTGACCGGGGAGGAATTGAATAATAATCTCCCGCTACCAGCCGCATCGGACGATACGGTATTAACGATCAGAACCACTCCGCCACAGACCCATACTTCATCACGGTCTGAGATACAGCGCAGAGTGACGTGAACGGAAACTGGCAAATGACCCAAGAATTAAACCAATGGCAGCCTGACCCATTGTTTGAAATCGCGGAAAAGCTGTCCGCTGATTTTTCGCTTTTCCCGGAATACGAAGATAACGCCGTCGATTTCCGTGTGAAAGGGCTGCTGTCACCGGAAGAATGTGCAATCCGCCTCGAGGCCCTGAGTAACCTGCACATCGACGACTACATCGAACAGGTAGTCTCACCCAGCGAGAAAGCCAACCGCACCGGTGCCAAAGACATCGTTCAGCGGCTGACCATCCGTATTATTTCTGAAGTGGAAGACGGACCACTCTACTGTGCCGAAGCCGATATGGACTTCGGTGGGCAGCTGCGTCGTGTCGGGTTTATCTGTCAGAACCGCGAACAGGCAAACGGTGCCTGGAAACCCGTGCATCACAAAAAAGCCGCGCAGCAGGTGCGCGCGTTTTCTGATCGCGCCATGCCCATCGTCACCTTTATCGATACCCCCGGGGCCGATGCCGGTGAACAGGCCAACGCCGCTAATCAGGCGCACTCCATCAGCCACCTGATTACTGAGATGTGTAATACCGGGGTGCCTTCACTGGGCATTATCTGGGGTGCGGGCTATTCCGGTGGTGCTATTCCATTGGCTTCCACCAATATTCTGCTGTCCGTACGCGATGGTATTTTTAATACGATTCAGCCGCAGGGTCTGGCCAGTATTGCGCGCAAGTACAATCTTTCCTGGCAGGAGTGCGCCAACTATGTCGGTGTATCCGGCGTGCAGTTACGCGAAGCCGGTGTCATTGACGGCATCATTGATTACTCGCCGACCGACAACGATGAAAAACTGCGCAACCTGCAGCAGGCCATCGTCACGGGTATCCGTTCTATTGAGGAACGGGCTGTCGATTTTACCCGCAAAAATCCTTACCTGATGGACCAGTACCGCCGCAGTGTCGAGCGCTACATGAGCCCGTCAGAAAAGTTGAGTAACCTGCAGGAAAAAGCCAACTTTTTCGTCGCTGAAAACCCGACTCAGCACATTAATGTATTTGGCATCTGCTACCGCTATACGCGCTACCTGACCATGCGTCGCCGTATTCACTCGACCACGGTTGAGAATTACGGCCGCCTTGCCGATAAAGAAATACCATCAGGCCAGCTTCAGGAACGAACCCAGCGCGAACAGGAACGTAAATTCCAGAACTGGCTGCAGGCCCCAGAAAAAATTGTTTATGACGATAATCTGCAACGCAGCTGGAAAAATTTCTGGAGTAAGCACGACTCCCGGGATGACAGTCGCGGCACCCTCGCCCGCCTGTTCCTGGGTGAGCCCAAAAACAATTATTTAAAAGCCAAGCAGGAACTGTGTTTTAACCTTGGCCTGTACCTGTTTAACCGCTGGAAATCCGATGCTGCTGTGAATTTTTCGCAGCTGCTGGAATACATGGTGGATTATCAGCAGGTACATTTCCTGCTGCGCTCCAACGATATTCTCGATGCCGTGGCGGTGGCTGAATTTATTCAGGACAACCCGCACCCGCTGGCGGTATTTATCCGCGAAGAGCTGCCCCATGAAACCCGCCAGGCGCTGACAGCCCAGCTCAATCGCGAGCAGTCGAAAGGCGCTTTAAAGCGTGAGCTGGCCACCGCCCTGAATACTATTCTCAGTGGTGATCTGCTGCCTGCGGCAGTCCGCGAATCGTTAAAACTGTCGACACCGACAGAAGCCTTATGCCAGGCAGAAACCGTCGCCAACGTCGAAGCCAATCGCCGGATTATCGAAGAAGCACTGGCTCCGTATATTCAGTTCCGTCAGGAAAACCTGCAGAATCCATCGCATCCGGATATCACCATCATGGATGCCATACTGCATGATGAACTGCGCGACCAGTTTATGCAGGTCTGCCGCAATATGCGGGTATTTGGCAGTCTCTATGACAACTTTATTCATAATCTGGTGAACGTTGCCGCAGAAGCCAATGAGCACCATTCCCTGTCGCGGAAATCGGT
>JBPEXS010000073.1:0-2054 GCA_052031325.1 Thalassolituus sp.
CATGATTATTTCTCTGTAATCGCGAAGCGGACCTGAACCTGTGCAGTGATGTCCTGCTCCTGAATCTGCATTTCACTGCCGCGATCGGCGCTGGCGGATTCGGCTTTCATCATCAGCATGGGCTGCATAACACGTGGTTGCGGCAGGTTGTTGCCACCTTGCTGTATCTGCAGTACTCCTGAGATACTTTGGCCAAGTACTGCGGCCATGTCTTCGGCTTTCTCACGGGCGTTCAGCAACGCCAGGCGGCGGGCTTTGCTGGCGAGGGTTTCTTTGTCGTTGAATTTCAGCTGGGTATTTGAGATCTGATAACGAGGGTCGACCAGAATATTCTCAAGAAAGGCGCTGTAGCTGTTCAGATCACGGATGGTGACGGTCACCGGGCGGTTGACGGCGTAGCCGGTCAGTTGGCGCTTATTGTCACGGCTGTAGCTCCATACCGGGTTATTGGTGATGTAAGCTGACTCAATGTCTTTTTTACTGATGCCGTTTTTCTTTGCCGTCTGGCTTAAAAAATCGAAGGCTTCATCGACTTTATCTTTCGCAACGGCTACCTCTGGCTCGGTTGCTGAAATGGTGATTTTTAACTCCAGATAATCGGGCATGACCTGAATTTCACCGGAGCCTGATACATCAATAAACGCAGTTTCTTCGGCCTGTACCGTACCTATCAAAAAACTGCTGATCATCAGCAGCAAGGTGGCTGTTTTCTTCATGGTTTATTCCTTGTTTTTATTATTGAAGGCGGCCAGTTGCTCGGGAGTTGCTTCTTTCTGATACAGGGTCTTCCATTCTGAGTAGGGCATACCGTAAATAATTTCGCGGGCGGCTTCGTAGTCGATGCTTTCACCGCGTTCTTTGGCGGCGGCGACGTACCATTTGGCCAGGCAGTTACGGCAAAAATCGGCGAGGTTCATCAGCTCGATGTTTTGTACGTCTTTGTGTTCGTCGAGGTGCTGCAGCAGGCGGCGGAAAACAGCCGCTTCGATGTCGGTGGTGTTCGAAAGTGTGTTCTCAGTGCTCATGAATTCGTGTTCCTCTTTATGCGTGTTGCCTTTAAAAGTGCGAATAGCCTTTCTGCGCTGGGGTGATGTCCTGACCTTTCGGGTTCAGTAGTTTTACGCCACTTCCGGTCTCTGCCTGGCCAATACGCTGGCAGTGTTTAAGCCCCAGTTCACAGGCTATGCGCTCGATGTCTGTTCGGGCATTCAGGGGGGCGGTAAACACTAACTGATAATCGTCACCTCCGCTGAGACAGCGCTTCCAGTCTGGGTGTTCCGGCCGACAGTGTGTGGGAATGTCAGCGGCGGTCAGTATCAGGCTGACCCCTGAGGCTTTGGCGATGTGTCCGGCGTCCTGCAGTAGGCCATCGGAGACATCCAGTGCAGAGGTCGCCAAGCCGCATAAGGCCTGCCCTAGAGAAAACTGAACCTCTGGGTGCCAGTAGGGCGCGGTGAGGGTGTCGTTCTGATGAGGGGTTTCTAATACGGTGCTGAGTGCCAGTGCAGAGGCACCTATCACACCGCTGACCCAGACATCATTGCCGGGTTGTGCGCCCGCGCGGGTGATGGCTTTGCCCTGTGGCACCAGCCCCTGCACCGAGACCGTGACAATCAGTGAGTTACCGCGAGTGGTGTCACCGCCTAATAACGGCAGGTTCAGTGCTTGTGCGGTGTTTCTGAGGCCGCAGGCAAAGTCTTCCAGCCAGGTTGAGTCGGAGGTGGGCAAGGTCAGCGCCAGATGAAAGCCCTGGGGTTTGGCGCCCATGGCGGCGAGGTCGCTGGCGGCGCAGCGTAGGGCACGCCCGGCAATCAGATGCGCCGGTGCAGCGGCCGGAAAGTGAATGTCTTCAACCTGAGTATCAATGCTCTGCGCCAGTTGGTAACCCGCAGGCACGGCAATGACGGAACAGTCGTCTCCGTTTGGGACAATCACATCAGGGGAATCAGGGAAACCCCGGCCGAAGTATGTGCTGATCAGCTCAAACTCTGGTGGCCGGGACATAACTCAGGAAGAACGGCCTTTGATTTCGACCATACGCTCACGCTGGGCCA
>JBPEXS010000074.1:0-3613 GCA_052031325.1 Thalassolituus sp.
GAGCCCCATTGGCTTAACTGAGTCAGATCAGCGGGTTCCGTCGTCTGGACGTTGGTGATACCAAAAATCCGCGAAACCTGAGACACCCCCTGAACGGTGGAATACACAGAGTAATAACCACCACTGGTCAGCCAGCCGCTGTCCTGCTGATCGCCGGCTGCGGATTCGCTGTACACCATCTCGTAAGCAAGCTGCGCAGCAAGATCGGTCAGAGGAGTCAGACGGATGCGCTCTCCCCGCGACACACCGGTAGCGACCGTTCGCCAGCCCGGGCTTGCAGTGACTGGCATGGCATCGCCAAACCCGTAATCACCACACCCGGCGGCGAGCTGGCAGCGACGGGTGGTCTGCGCCTGATCGCCGTTTTCCTGACGACCGTAGATATCGAAATACACCAGTTCATCGTTGAAAACGACGGGTTCAACCTCACCCTGATCATCTGTTATGTAACCGACATAGGTCACCGCACCGGGCTGCGACACCTGAAGATCACCGCCTTCGGTGACAGCCACATAGCGGACCAGTGCCTCGTCAAAATCTTCCTGCCCGGCCTGTACTTTGATGGTGATATAACCGGAACTGCGGTTGCTGTCATTGCTGCAGCCAGCAAGAACGCCGGCCAATAAGGCGGCAGAGACCGGCAGGAACCGCCGGAAAAGGATGGTGCGAATCACAGAAACCTCATGTGTGTCGTATTGCCTGCGCGGATAATACCAGTACTGACGGGCAAATGTGCACCGTGAAACCAGAGAAATGCCGGACGCAGACAGTCCCGCTCCATTCCTCTATAATCGCGCCACATCTTAAAGCCCCGACGTTATGCATCTTTTCGTAGAAAAACTCGTCAATATTGATTTCAGCTACCTCGACGCTGACCGCGGACTGGTCGGAGAAACCTGGTGGACTTCTGTGGTACTTGATGGCGCGCTTGACCAGCAGGGAATGGTCTGTGACTTCGGTACGGTCAAAAAAGTTCTGCGCCAGTGGCTGGACACAGAAATCGACCATCGTCTGTTGGTACCTGTGCGTGCCGATGGCCTGAAAATACAGACCCAGCAAGGCATAACCAGCCTGAGCTGGCAGACCGGGCGCGGCCTGATTGAAATGACCGCCCCTGAACAGGCCGTCACCCTGATTGATGCCGCAGTCATAACACCCTATACCTGTGCCAAGTGGTGCATGGAACAGCTGACACCGCTGTTTCCGGACACCATCGAACAACTCAACCTGAGCTTTGAGCCAGAAGTCATTGATGGGCCCAGCTACCATTACAGCCACGGTCTGAAAAAGCACGACGGCAACTGCCAGCGCATTGCCCATGGCCACCGGTCGCGTATCGAAATCTACCTTGATGGCATCCGTAATAAGGATGAAGAAACCTGGTGGGCTGACTGCTGGGCAGACATCTACCTCGGCAGCCAGGAAGATATTATTGAAGAAAGCCCAGATCAGATCATGTACCGCTATGCGGCAGCTCAGGGCGATTTCGCACTCACTCTACCGCGTAATCATTGCTATCTGATGGAAACCGATACCACGGTCGAGTTGATTGCAGCGCACCTGACAGCACGCGTTGCCGAACGCCATCCTGGCAGAACCGTGAAAGTGCGTGCATTTGAAGGGGTTAACAAAGGCGCACTGGCCTTTTCTGGCCAGTGAATCAGCAGTTGTGCAGTTTGAGCGACGCCGGTTCTGAATCAGCTCCGGCTCAGGCCCTGAGCTCCAACACCTGATTCTGCGCCCTCTTCCATACTCTGGCGGATCCGGCGCTGCCCAAGAACAAACAACACCAATGCCACTGGCATGGCCCACCACATGTATTCCTGCATATCCTCAGCAAAGCGCTGACCGAGCATGAAGGCTGCTCCGAACAGCACGCCTGCCCAGATCAGAATAGAAATAACATTCGCGATGGTGAACTGCAGCCCTGGCACCCGGGCAACACCACAGGCGATATAACCGAAAGTGCGGATACCCGGCATGCAGCGGATCAGTGCCAGCTGTGTCCAGGGCGCCTGTTGCAGAGGCTCTGTATGGCGCACGATCATAGGATGACTCATCCAGCGGCCCAGCTTCGGCCAGGTATTAGCCAGGCGACCGAAAAGATACAGCGCCGTATCACCGATCAGCATACCGGTACAGACTGCGGTAAAGGCGACTTCCGGTGAGATACGCTCACTGACGGCCAGCAGAGCCGCACCTATGATCGCCAGATCTTCGAGCATAAAGGTAGAAACCACCACGGCCAGCACCAGCAGGACTGGAGTATTGGCTGATGTATTGACTGTAGTATCAAGAAGGTTCAGCAGAAAATCAGGCATAAAACGGGTCGTCTTCAGTCAAACGGTACAAGGGGTAAAAAAATCGGGCGCGATTGTAGCAGATGCCCTGCATAAGCCCAGTATGACCGGCTCGTGTTGCCGTTTTATTATGCAGAAAGGTATTTTTTTGCAGAAAAATGAGGGGAAATCCGCTAAAATCGCGCGCTTTTCCTGTGCCCTGCCGGTTCTGAGCCATGAATTTTCTCGCTGAGAGAGATCCTCAACCGACAGGATGCCCCTGGTCGAAACGCTCAAACTGAGAAATCCTATGGAACTGTCTGCACTTACCGCAATTTCCCCCATCGATGGCCGCTACGGCAGCAAAACCGCCTCTCTGCGTGGCATCTTCTCTGAATTCGGTCTGATCCGCGCCCGTGTTGAAGTCGAGATCCGCTGGCTCCAGTGCCTGGCCAATCACCCGGGCATCAGTGAAGTACCGGTTTTCTCTGCCGAAGCAGACAAGCTGCTGAACGCCATCGTTGATGATTTCTCCGAAGCCAGCGCCCAGCGCATCAAAGACATTGAAGCGACCACCAACCACGACGTAAAAGCGGTTGAGTACTTCATCAAAGAACAGTTTGCTGGCAACGATGAGCTGATGGCGATCAATGAATTCGTTCACTTCGCCTGTACCTCTGAAGACATCAACAACCTGTCTCACGGCCTGATGCTGAAAGCCGGTCGTGAAGTACTGCTGACCGAAATGCGCAACATCGCAGAAGCCATCCGTAAGATTGCTCATGAGCAGTCAACTCTGCCGATGCTGTCACGCACCCACGGCCAGACCGCCTCCCCGACCACTCTGGGTAAAGAAATGGCCAACGTCGTGGCCCGTCTTGAGCGCCAGATCCGTCAGATCGAAAGCGTTGAACTGCTGGGTAAAATCAACGGTGCCGTGGGTAACTACAACGCCCACATCTCGGCCTATCCGGATGTCGACTGGGCCGCTAATGCAGAAGCGTTTGTCTCCTCACTGGGCCTGACCTTCAACCCGTACACGACTCAGATCGAGCCACACGATTACATCGCTGAACTTTTTGATGGCATCGCCCGTTACAACACCATCCTGATCGATTTCGACCGTGATATCTGGGCTTACATTTCTAATGGTTACTTCAAGCAGAAGACCATTGCCGGTGAAGTCGGCTCTTCCACCATGCCGCACAAGGTGAACCCGATCGACTTCGAAAACTCCGAAGGTAACCTCGGCATCGCTAACGCCGTGATGAGTCACATGGCCCAGAAACTGCCGATCTCCCGCTGGCAGCGTGACCTGACTGACTCCACGGTAC
>JBPEXS010000075.1:0-4956 GCA_052031325.1 Thalassolituus sp.
TGATCATGAACGGTCTGAAAGAAATCAATCAGCATAGAGATTCAGGTCTGATTCAGCTGCGACGGCGGCTCATAAAGGCGAGTTTCTCAAGCAGATGCACATCCTGCTCATTTTTCACCAGCGCCCCGGCCATTGGCGGGATGCTCTTGCTGGCGTCGGCATTGCGCAAAAGGTCTGTACCCAGGCTATCCGCCATAAGGAGCTTCAGCCAGTCAATGAACTCAGAGGTTGAGGGCTTTTTCTTGAGGCCCGGGACATTGCGGATATCAAAGAAAACCTCCAGGGCATCACTGACCAGCTTCTGTTCAACATCCGGGAAATGCACATCAACAATGGCCTTCATGGTGTCGCGGTCAGGGAAGTCGATGTAGTGGAAAAAGCAACGACGCAGAAAAGCATCCGGCAATTCTTTTTCATTATTACTGGTGATCAGAATGATCGGACGATGCTTAGCCTTTACCTGCTCTTGTGTCTCATACACATAGAACTCCATTTTATCGAGTTCCAGCAGCAGGTCATTGGGGAATTCAATGTCTGCCTTATCAATTTCATCGATCAGCAGAACCACGGGTTTATCAGCAGTGAAAGCCTCCCAGAGCTTGCCCTGAACGATGTAGTTGCTGATGTCATGGACCCGGTCATTGCCGAGTTGAGAATCACGCAGCCTTGAGACGGCATCGTATTCATAGAGGCCCTGATGCGCGCGCGTGGTACTTTTGATGTGCCACTGAATCAGGTCTGTATCGAGGGCATCAGCCAACTGCTCTGCCAGCATGGTTTTGCCCGTACCGGGCTCACCTTTCAGCAGCAGTGGACGTTGCAGAGTAATCGCGGCGTTGACCGCCATTTGCAGTTCGGGAGTGGCGACGTAATTCCCGGTACCCTGAAACTTCATAGTGACCTCATTTCTGTGCGTTATCCGCCGGAGTATAAGGAGCACCCTGCAGGACAGCAAGGTAAGACGCTGTCACAAATGTCAGGTACGTTGATCAGGATGGCACGGGCAACTGGTGAGATGATCATTCACCAGCCCCATACTCTGCATAAAGGCGTAACAGGTGGTCGGCCCGACAAAACGGAAGCCCATCTTCTTCAGTGCTTTACTCATCGCCTGAGACACGGGTGTCTGCGCCTGGGCATCTGCCATGGTCTCAAGGCGATTGATCACAGGTTGACCGTTCACGAAAGACCACAGCCACTCCACCATATCCATGCCCTGCTCTTCCGCAGCCAGCCAGGCCTGCGCATTGGTACGGATAGCTTCGAGCTTACCCCGATGACGGATCAGACCGGCATCCGACAGGCAGTCATCAATGTCCTTATCAGACATGGCAGCAACACGCGCAGGCTCAAAGCCATGGAAGCGCTCGCGATAGCACGGGCGTTTCTTCAGCACCGTGATCCAGCTGAGACCCGCCTGCTGCCCTTCAAGACAGAGTTTTTCAAAGAGACGCACGCGGTCACGGCAGGGTACGCCCCACTCGGTATCGTGATATTCCAGATAGAGTTCGCCCTGAGCCCAGGGACAGGGGCCGGTGACCGGCACAGATGAGGTCATACCATGTCGGCTTTTTTGAACACCAGGGTGCGGTTGTTGGCAGGCATTTCTTCATCCGCCTGCAGAAAGAGATCGTACTGACGGGCGCGGAGCATGACTTGTTCAAAGTCTTTGATGCCCGAATCCGGATTGCGCTCACGCAGCCACTGATCCAGCTCAACATTACCTTCGCTGGTGAACTGACCGTCGTAATTGTAAGGTCCGTACAGGATCAAGAGGCCACCGGGTTTGAGAATCCGCTGCACACCGCGGAAAAGACACTCAACTTCACGCCAGCTGATGTAGTGCACGACATTTGCGCTGAACACGACATCGGCATCACGCGAAGGCCAGATATCCTGGGTGACATCCAGTTCCAGCGGTGAAAGGTAACGGGGGTTGTTGGCATGTGCATGCCAGCGGCGCACATCAGCGAGACGGCTGCGCACCTCGGTAGGACGCCAGCGCACACCGGGCAGGTGCTCTGTCATGTAGGCACCGTGCTGGCCGGTACCACTACCCACCTCAAGGACAAACCCGTTTTCAGGGATATATCGACCCAGCACATCCAGTATCGGACGACGGTTACGCAGGCAGGCTTCCGCAATCGGAAGTTCTGCGTTAAGCGCAATATCGGCCGGACCAGCTGGCAGGTTTGAAATAGGCATTTTTACTCTACACTCGTTCAGAGAGGCAGTATCTCAAACAGTTATAGAACATGACAACGCAAAACACAGCGGGCATTTGTCTCTTTTGTTCATTTTTTGCCCAACCTGTATCCAGTGTGTCATTCCTTTCCAACCCGCAGTGCAGGCGATAGAATGGCGTTTTTCCTGATACTGGCTTTGTTTTATCACTATGCGCGCCACAGAATTTTTTATTGCAACTGAAAAAGAATCCCCGGCTGATGCGGTTGTTGTCAGCCATCAGCTGATGTTGCGTTCCGGCATGATCCGTAAACTTGCAGCGGGTCTTTATACCTGGCTTCCGTTAGGCGTCCGCACCCTGAAAAAGGTTGAAAAGGTGGTGCGCGAAGAGATGAACGCCGCCGGTGCCCAGGAGATCCTGATGCCTGCCGTTCAGCCTGCCGAACTCTGGGAAGAAACCGGCCGCTGGTTCCAGTACGGTGGTGAGCTGCTGCGCCTGAAAGACCGCCACAACCGCGATTTCTGTGTTGGCCCGACCCACGAAGAAGTGGTCACCGATCTGGCGCGCAACAACATCAGCAGTTACAAACAACTGCCAATGAATCTGTATCAGGTGCAGACCAAATTCCGCGACGAGACCCGTCCCCGCTTTGGTGTAATGCGCTCGCGCGAATTCATCATGAAGGATGCCTACTCCTTCCACCTCACCGAAGACAGCCTGCAGCAGACCTACGACCGCATGTATCAGGCTTACAGCAACATCTTCAGCCGCCTGGGCCTGGACTTCCGTCCGGTTCTTGCCGATACCGGCTCCATCGGCGGTGCCTCCTCACACGAATTCCATGTATTGGCAGCTTCTGGCGAAGATGATATCGCCTTCTCCGACGCCAGCGACTATGCCGCCAACGTCGAACTGGCCGAAGCTCTGGCGCCTCAAGGGGATCGTCCTGCCCCAGCGGCTGACTTTGAAAAAGTCGCCACGCCGGGTGCCAGTAGCATTGACGATGTGGCCAAAGCGCTCGCCATTTCAGCCTCTCAGGTGCTCAAAGCCATTGTTGTGCGCGGCACCAGTGAAGCGGAAGACGCCGGGGAAGATGAAGCCGGTGAGCCAGTGGTGCTGTTCATCCGCGGTGATCACGAGCTGAATGAAATCAAAGCCGAGAAACTGCCGGGTGTACTCAGCCCGCTGCAGTTCGCCAGTGCTGAAGAAATCCAGACCATTGGTGGCGTAGCCGGGTTCACCGGACCCCGCAACCTGTCAGCCCGTACTTACGTTGACCGGGCAGCGGCGCACATGGCTGATTTTGCCTGTGGCGCTAACGAAGCAGACCATCACTTCAGTGGCTGCAACTGGGAACGCGATGCAGAACTGCCCGAAATCGCTGATCTGCGCAACGTTGTACCGGGTGACCCAAGCCCTTGTGGCAAAGGGACCCTCGATATCAAACGCGGTATTGAGGTGGGTCATATCTTCCAGCTGGGCACCAAATATTCTGAGGCCATGAAGGCCACGGTACTGGATGAAAACGGCAAAGATGCGGTGATGAAAATGGGTTGCTACGGCATCGGCGTCACCCGTGTCGTCGCGGCAGCCATCGAGCAGAACCACGACGACAACGGCATCATCTGGCCAGATGCGATTGCCCCTTTCCACATTGGCATTGTGCCGATGAATCTGCATCGCTCAGAAGCGGTTAAAAACGCTGCAGAGGCTCTCTATGCTGAGCTGACCGATGCGGGTTATGAGGTGTACATGGATGACCGCGACAAAAAAACCAGCCCTGGGGTGAAGTTTGCGGATATGGAGCTGATGGGTATTCCTCACCGTGTTGTCATCAGTGATCGTGGCCTTGAAGCCGGAACGATTGAATACAAAAACCGCCGTCAGAATGAGAAGCTCGATATTGCTCGGGCTGAACTGATGACCTTCCTGAACGATCAGATCAAACTCTGATTATGCCCCAGGTACTGAATGCAGTAGTGCCCCCTCTGCTGAATTCATTACTCAAGATGGTAATGAGCCTGTCACTGGTCTTTATGGCCAGTCAGGCACTTGCCAATGCTCCATCGCCATCAGCCGGCCAGACCTCATCAGCATTACAGGCTGACCCTGAACTCAGAGCCGCGCTGAAGTCTGCTGTCAATTCTTCTGAATCCTTTGCCGACCGCTTTGATGCGGAAGTCTGGCTGATGGATATGTCCAGTCGCTTATTGCGTTATCGCAATATGAAAGACGAACAGGTACGCCTGGATTTCCTGCGACTGGTGCATCAGGAAGCCATGCGCGCCGACCTGCAACCCGAGTTGGTGCTCTCGGTTATTCAGGTAGAGAGTGCGTTTGACCGCTTCGCCCTGAGTTATGTGGGCGCCCAGGGGTATATGCAGGTTATGCCGTTCTGGAAAAACGAGATCGGCCGCCCGGAAGACAACCTGATGGATACGGCGACTAACCTGCGTTACGGCTGTACCATTCTGCGACACTACATCGATCGTGAGAAAGGCAATATTTCCAACGCACTGGCGCGCTATAACGGCAGTTATGGAAAAATAAAATACCCGGAAAAAGTACTGATGGCCTGGGATAGATACTGGTTTATCAATCAGTAAACCAGAGCGGCTGGCTCTGGTTCAGATACACACCCTGATCATTGACAGGTTCAGGCCCCAAGCTCCAGACGATCCCAGTCGCCTTTGATTTTCTCAAGTAACTGCACCAGACGTTTAGGACGATATTTTTTATCCGATTCATAGCGCAGCTTCACACTGGGATGT
>JBPEXS010000076.1:0-1908 GCA_052031325.1 Thalassolituus sp.
TAGGCATCATCCGACCGGACTTTCAGATCCGCTGTGTAGCGGTTGATCATGGAGTCCATGTTGCCGGCAGTGACACCAAAGTAAAAATTCGGCTTACCCAGCTTGGTAAAATCGTCGGGGTTGTTCCAGTCGGGTTGCGAGATGATACCAACGCGGAAGCCCTGTGACTCCAGCATGCGCCCCATCACCGCCATACCAAAGCTCGGATGATCAATATAGGCATCACCGGTAACCAGAATCACATCACAGGAATCCCAGCCCAGCTGATCCATCTCCTCGCGGGACATCGGCAGAAACGGCGCGGTACCGAAGCATTCAGCCCAATATGGGTAATGAGAAAACAGGTGGGAAGCAGACTGGTTCATAGAGGCCTGTAAGGTATAAAAAGCTGAGTGAACTGGTCGGATATTGTCTCAGAAAGCCGCTGACGGAAAAAGGCATGTGGATCCGAACGGCACAAAAATCGATCATATTTTGTGCACCCTTTGATCACACACCCCCAATAACGCACCAAAAAGTGACCCATTGAGTCACATTTCAGTGCTTTATCAGAGCACCCTCCCCCGCATGCCCGGTTACGTTTTTTTACAGAAAGCCTGTAAAATCAGTATCTGCGATGCCTGTTTTGCTATTTTCCGTCTGCCTTTCAAAAAACTGGCACACCGGTTGCTTTAATGAATTCAGGATTTCAACGGCGAAGTCCGCAATTTATACATGACTGAATACAAGCAAAGGCGCTTGAACGAACCAAAGGTACGTTCAGGCGCTTTTTTTTTGCTTCAGATACGAGGATTAACACCATGCTGGGAATGAAGATCAAAGGTCTGCGTGACGCGCTGATCGGTGGTGCACTGGCCCTGACGGCAGTCACTTCTGCCATCACCGCCACTGCAGTAAGCGCAGAAGAATACGCAGAAAAGGAAGAGCTGAAGTTTGGTTTCATCAAACTGACTGACATGGCTCCTCTGGCCGTTGCTTATGAAAAAGGTTACTTCGAAGACGAGGGTCTGTACGTAACTCTGGAAGCACAGGCAAACTGGAAAGTACTGCTCGACCGCGTGATTGACGGTCAGCTGGACGGTGCGCACATGCTGGCCGGTCAGCCTCTGGGTGCCACCATTGGTTTCGGTACTCAGGCTCACATCATCACCGCGTTCAGTATGGACCTGAACGGTAACGGTATTACCGTTTCTAACGACATCTGGGAACAGATGAAAGAGCACATCCCTATGGATGGTGGTAAGCCGGTTCACCCGATCAAAGCTGACTACCTGAAGCCAGTGGTTGATAAGTACAAGTCTGAAGGTAAGCCATTCAACATGGGTATGGTTTTCCCTGTATCGACTCACAACTATGAGCTGCGTTACTGGCTGGCTGCCGGTGGCATCCACCCTGGTTACTACGCACCTCACAAAGGTGATACCTCAGGTCAGCTGCAGGCCGACGCTCTGCTGTCTGTAACCCCTCCACCACAGATGCCAGCCACTCTGGAAGCCGGCACCATCTACGGCTACTGCGTAGGCGAACCATGGAACCAGCAGGCTGTATTTAAAGGTATTGGTGTACCGGTGATCACTGACTACGAAATCTGGAAAGACAACCCAGAGAAAGTATTCGGTGTGAGCAAAGAGTGGGCTGAAAAATACCCTATCACTCACAAGAAAGTTCTGAAGGCGATGATCCGTGCTGCTTACTGGCTGGATGAGAACAACAACGCCAACCGTCCTGAAGCGGTGAAGATTCTGTCCAAGCCTCAGTACGTAGGTGCGGATTATGACGTAATCGCAAACTCCATGACCGGTACGTTCGAATACGAGAAAGGCGACAAGCGTGACGTGCCTGACTTCAACGTGTTCTTCCGTTACAACGCGACCTACCCGTACTACTCCGACGCTATCTGGTACCTGA
>JBPEXS010000077.1:0-2436 GCA_052031325.1 Thalassolituus sp.
ACAGAACCGTGGAATTCGTTGCCACCCGATTTAGTCACAGCATTGATGTTACAGGCGGTAAAACCACCGTACATGACATCAAACGGCGCCATTTCGACCGATACCTGATTAATGGCATCAAACGAGAACGGAATACGTTCAGTCGGGTAGCCATTGTAATTCAGGCCGAAGGAATCGTTCATGCGCGCACCATCCACCGTGATACTGTTGAAGCGCGAATTCTGACCACCACAGGAGATGGCATCCGCATTGGCTTCATCGACATAGATACGCGGGTCAGCACGCAGCACATCGGCAATATTGCGGTTAATCGCAGGGGCTTTCTGCAAAGCATCCAGACCGAAAGTTGCACTTGGCCCTGGCGCGATATCGGCCGCGACGTCTGCAGAGGCAACCACAACCACTTCTTCCAGCTCGACACCTTCAAGGCGGAAATTCAGATCGGCAGTCTGGCCCAGAGTCAGATTCAGATCATCGGTACGGGTGCTGCTGAAAGACGGATCAGATACGATCACGGTATAGTCATCACCTACCGGTACACCACGCAGACTGAAGTGACCACTGGCATCCGTCGTCAGTACTTTGCGGTAACCTGTTTTCTGATTGATGACGGTCACCGTCGAGCCAGAGACAGGTGTACCTTGTGGATCAGTAACGGTGCCACGCAGGGCAGAGGCGGTTTCAACCGCTGAAGCGGTGATTGCAGTACCCATCAGGGTTGCAGCAACCGCAGTCGCCAGCAGGCTGCGATTCAGAGTTTTCATTGGTGATTCCCCATTGATCATAATAATGGCGGAATTCCCCGGTTGTTCTTCACGACAGCTTAAGGGTAAATCCGCAGAACCCGGCCATCCTGCCGACGGATTGTGACCTTAAGATGACTGAATGATGTAAGGGGTATGACAGGCAAATTGCGCCCATAAAAAAGCCGGATAATTCCGGCATTTTTCAGAAAAAATGTATTTAATTCAGGCTCAGAGTCACGGTGCATCCGGCAGATTGCGGATCAGCATGGCACGCTCAACCGGAAAACTTTCGCCCAATACCGCATCCAGATCACCCACCGGAATGGTCACAGTAAAACCAGAACCTGGTGCATCCTCCCGTGGGTTACCACCCGTATCGCGGATATGCTCGAGTACAAAGGTGTGATTGCCCACGGTGGTCATCAGCTCAACGGTATCGCCATTCTGAAAACGGTTTTTTACCTCAACGGTTAAACGGTCGCCGCGGCGTTCCTTCACTTCCCCCACAAACTGCTGGTGTACAGACACTGAAACACCGCGTTCGTAATTCTGATATTCATCGTGCACATGGCGGCGGAAAAAGCCTTCGGTGTAGCCGCGGTTCGACATATTCTCCAGCGTGTCCATCAAGCCTTTATCAAAGCCACGCCCGGCAACGGCATCATCAATGGCTTTACGATAAGCCTGGGCAGTACGGGCAACGTAGTAGTGCGATTTAGTGCGCCCTTCGATTTTTAACGAATGCACACCCAGTTCCACCAGCTTTTCGATGTGCTGAATCGCACGCAGATCACGGCTGTTCATGATGTAAGTGCCGTGCTCATCCTCAAACGCAGGCATGTATTCGTTCGGGCGATTCGGCTCCTGTAACAGAAATATTTTATCCGTGGTGTTACCCAACCCCAGTGTCGGATCAAATTCATTCACACCTTTGGGTACCACATCGCCAGAGGGGGTTTCCTGCGCTTCGTGGGCGTCGTATTTCCAGCGGCAGGCATTGGTGCAGGTACCCTGATTCGGATCGCGGTGATTCATATAACCCGATAATAAACAGCGCCCGGAATAGGCAATACAGAGCGCACCGTGCACAAACACTTCCAGCTCCATCTCCGGACATTTTTCACGGATTTCTGCTATTTCATTCAGCGAGAGTTCACGCGACAGAATAATGCGGCTGACGCCCTGGCGACGCCAGAACTCTACTGAGGCGTAATTCACCACATTCGCCTGTACCGACAGGTGAATCACCTGATCTGGCCATTTGTCTTTCACCAGCATAATCAGGCCGGGGTCCGACATAATCAGCGCATCCGGCTTCATCTCAATCACCGGCTCGATGTCGCGCATGTAAGTGGTTACTTTCGAATTATGCGGCGCGATATTACTGGCGACGTAAAACTGCTTACCAAGGTTGTGGGCGTACTCAATACCGTTGCCGAGATTATCCAGCGTGAAATCATTGTTGCGTACCCGCAGGCTGTAGCGCGGTTGCCCGGCGTAGACCGCATCCGCACCATAGGCGAAGGCGTATTTCATGTTATTGATCGTGCCCGCAGGAGACAGCAGCTCCGGGCTGAAGACGGATGAAGTTGAAGTCACGGTAATGTTCCACCAGCAGTTATTTCAGGCGGCGGAAATTAGCACAGATGGTTTTCAGCCCTGGGGACAATAATCAAGAAGTCAGACGATC
>JBPEXS010000078.1:0-4629 GCA_052031325.1 Thalassolituus sp.
ATCCGAACATGAGCCTGCTGCTGTCTAACGATGATGGTATCCATGCCCCCGGCATCCGGGTGCTGGCGGAGTCTCTGCAGCAGGCCGGTTACGAGGTTTCGGTCGTCGCCCCCAACCGCGACCGCAGCGGCGCCAGTAATTCCCTGTCGCTCGATCGCCCGCTGCAGCCAATCTATCTCGATAATGGCTTTATCAGCCTGGATGGCACACCTACAGACTGCGTTCACCTGGGGCAGCATGCGTTTTTCAAAGACCGCTGCGACCGGGTAATTGCCGGAATTAATGCAGGGGCTAACCTGGGCGATGATGTGCTCTACTCCGGTACCGTAGCGGCTGCTATGGAAGGGCGCTTTCTGAAGAAAACCCCGATCGCTATTTCTCTGGTGGGCAGACAGCATTTTGAAACCGCAGGCCGTGTTCTGCTCGATATGCTGCCCAAGATCGACACCATGGGCCTGCCGCGTCACAGTATTCTCAGCATCAATGTGCCAGACGTTCCCTATGAGGCAATTGAAGGCGTTGAGGTCACCCGCCTGGGGCATCGTCATCTGGCGGATGCGCCTGTAAAGACGGTAAACCCACGCGGGAAAGAGTGCTTCTGGATTGCCGCTGCCGGTGATGTGGCTGATGATGGTCCGGGTACGGATTTCCACGCCATTGCGCATAACCGTGTCTCCATTACGCCGATTCAGATGGATATGACGCTGCATACCGCCATTGCCCCGATGTCTGAGTACTGGCCCTGAACGTATGGATATTCAAGTGACCGGTTTTGATCTCAACGGCATTGGCATGACCTCGCAACGCACCCGCAACCGTCTGGTGCAGCGCCTCAAAGAAGCGGGTATCCGCTCTCAGGCGGTACTCGACATCATGGCCGTGACGCCACGTCATCTGTTTGTTGATGAAGCCCTCGCGCATCGCGCCTACGAAGATACGGCGTTGCCCATCGGTCATGGCCAGACCATCAGTCAGCCTTATACCGTCGCGCGTATGACCGAGGCTTTGCTGGCAGCGGGCCCGCTCAGACGCGTCCTTGAAGTCGGTACCGGCTCCGGTTATCAGACTGCGGTGCTCAGCCCGCTGGTGGATAAAGTTTACAGCGTCGAGCGTATTGAGCCTCTGCATCTGCGCGCGACTGGCCGACTCACTTCCCTTGGATATAAGAATGTGAAAACCACACTGTCTGACGGCAGTTGGGGCTGGCCTCAGCATGGCCCTTACGATGGCATTCTCGCGGCGGCAGCCCCTGAAGAAGTCCCTAAGGCGCTGCTGGATCAGCTGGTTGATGGCGGACGTATGGTGATCCCTGTCGGTGGTGCTCAGCAGAAATTAGTACTGATTACCCGCCATGGTCAGCACTTCTCACGCAAGACTCTGGAAGCGGCCAAGTTTGTGCCCTTTCTCTCTGGTATTCAGCGATAACCCAGTTGGGTGAATCGGTAACAACATCAGTAACTCAACTGGGTTATCCGGTAACATAACATGAAGTATTTTTCCGTTTTCCTGAAAGGGCTGGCGATGGGCTCAGCGGATGTGGTGCCCGGCGTTTCCGGTGGCACCATTGCCTTTATCAGTGGCATTTACAGCCAGTTGCTGGAATCAATAACCCGGGTCAGGCCTTCTTTGCTGGTGATGCTGAAGCAGCAGGGCATTAAAGCGGTCTGGGCACATATCAATGGCAACTTTCTGCTGGCTCTGGGCTCCGGCATCCTGCTCGCCATCCTTACCCTGGCCAAGCTGATTCATTACCTGCTTGAAACCCGCCCGGATTATCTCTGGGCGTACTTCTTTGGGCTGATCATTGCCTCCTGCTGGTACATAGGCCGGCAGATTCCACATTGGCACTTCAGCCAGTGGGCGGCTCTGCTGAGTGGCGCCGTGATTGCCGGTGCAATCAGCCTGGCGTCGCCGACTGAAGTCGATGCCAGCCTGCCTGTGGTTTTCTTCGCTGGCAGTATTGCCATCTGCGCCATGATCCTGCCCGGTATCTCAGGCAGCTTTATGTTGCTGCTGATGGGCCTGTATGGCCCGTTAATGGCTGCAATCAGTGAACTGAATCTGGCTTTTCTGGGTTCCATTGCGGCGGGTGCTGCGATTGGTCTGCTGCTGTTCTCTCACGTACTTCACTGGCTGCTGCATCACTTTCACGCCACCTTTCTGGCTTTGCTCACTGGATTCATGGCCGGTTCACTGGTGAAAGTCTGGCCCTGGAAAGAGACTGTCCTTACCCGTATCAACAGTCATGGCGAAGAGGTGCCGTTTATTCAGAATAACGTTCTCCCGGTAGCGGATTTCTCACTGATTGTGGCTGTCTCACTGGCTGGATTGGGAGTTGTGACGGTTTTGCTACTGGAAAAATGGGCAGAAAAAGGTCATGAATAACCCGTTTTTCGCCGTGGTTACATACGGTTACCAAGCGTATACAGAGTAATTTGCTGTTTTTAAGAATATTTGGGAATAAGAATTGAATTTTTTTATATCCCTATGGATTATTGATTCAGACCACCGAAAACGCGTCTGAATACGGAATTTCCATTCGTCAAAAAACCATCAGAAATAAAAATCATGCACAGAGCCCGTCCGATACTTCTTCTGACTGCCGTCATAATTCTGACAGCCTGCTCTGCGGATGGGGGATTTGTTTCTGTTGATCAGAAGTTCGGTTCCAGTCTTCCCAAATCCGGATACCATACCGTCAACCGTGGCGAGACCCTATATTCAATCGCTTTCCGCTACGGACTGGACTATCACCAGTTAGCAAGCGCTAACTCTATTTCGCATCCTTATGTCATCTACCCGGGTCAGAAAATTGACGTCAGTGGCAGGGCCTCCCGGGTCGCATCCCGCCCTGCCTCTGCAGTCAAAAACCCGTCAACTCAGCCGGTGGTGACAGAAAAGTCAGCGCAAGTGCCACCGGTTGTCTCTCCAAAACCCCCTGTGACGGCAAACAACACAGCAGTGACCGGTTGGCAGTGGCCAGCAAATGGCAAGATTGTCGCCCGCTTCTCCGTGTCCAAACCGGTCAGCAAGGGGATTGATATCAGTACGCCTTTGGGTGAACCTGTTTTGGCAGCAGCGGCAGGAACTGTCGTGTATGCAGGCACGGGGCTCAGAGGTTACGGTAACCTCATCATTGTTCGTCACAACGACACCTACCTCAGTGCCTATGCACATGCCAGCCGCATACTGGTCCGCGAAAATCAGACGATTAAAGCGGGAGAAAAGATTGCCGAAACAGGTTCTACAGGCACTGACGAAGTGAAGCTTCATTTCGAGATCCGCGAGAACGGAAAGCCTGTCGATCCGCTGAAATTCCTTCCAGGAATGTAACAAAAGCGGGCAGTCTCAAAGTTAACAGTTGTTCTGGTCTGAAACCTGTATTTATTTTCAGACGGGGAATAACAACACCAAGAAGGCGGGATTCAACATGGCAGTCCAACAGCGCGAAATTCTGGAAGAACTGGAAGACGAAGGTTACTCAGCTGAAATGAACGACGATTCGGAAACGTCTGACTCAGACGACAGCTCCGATGAGCGTTTTGCGGCTGACACATCTGCACGAACGCTTGATGCAACACAGATGTATCTGAGCGAGATTGGCTTCTCTCCGCTGCTGTCTGCTGAAGAAGAAATTCACTATGCCCGTCTGGCCCGTAAGGGTGATGAGCTGGGCCGCCGACGCATGATCGAAAGTAACCTGCGTCTGGTGGTGAAAATTTCCCGTCGCTATATCAACCGTGGTCTGTCCCTGCTGGATCTGATTGAAGAGGGGAACCTCGGTCTGATCCGCGCTGTGGAGAAATTCGACCCGGAACGTGGTTTCCGTTTCTCCACCTACGCGACCTGGTGGATCCGCCAGACCATCGAACGCGCCATCATGAATCAGACTCGTACCATCCGTCTGCCGATTCATGTGGTGAAAGAGCTGAATGTTTACCTGCGTGCCGCCCGTGAGCTGACTCAGAAGCTTGATCATGAGCCAACCGCAGAAGAGATCGCAGAACTGCTGGAGAAGCCAGTAGAAGACGTTAAGCGCATGCTCAAACTGAATGAGCGCGTGACTTCTATCGATACCCCGCTGGGTGCGAACTCTGAAAAGTCGATTCTCGACACCATCGCGGATGACCGCATTGAAGATCCGGGCACCCAGCTGCAGAACGAAGATGTGCAGTCCAATCTGGACCGCTGGATCGAAGAACTGCCTGAAAAGCAGCGTGAAGTTCTGTCCCGTCGTTTTGGTCTGCGCGGTCATGAAACCAGCACACTGGAAGACGTGGGCCGCGAAATCGGCCTGACCCGTGAGCGTGTGCGTCAGATCCAGGTTGAGGCCCTGCGCCGCCTGCGTGAGATTATGGAACAGCACGGTCTGGATTCAGAGACCATCTTTGGCCACGCTGGCTGAGGCATCGGTCTTCACAAACCTGTCTTCAGGTGCAAAAAAAAAAACGGCATTTGCCGGTTTTTTTATGGGTGTTTCCTGAGCAGTTTCAGGGCAATAAAAAAGCGGGCTGGTGCCCGCTTTTTGCTGTAACGACCTCAGAATGGGATGTCGTCATCGAAGTCGTCGAAGCTGTTGCTTGGCTGGGGAGTCTGACGCTGAGGCGCTTGCTGCGGCGCCTGCTGGTA
>JBPEXS010000079.1:0-1177 GCA_052031325.1 Thalassolituus sp.
TGACCAAAGTTATTATGATCAAGAACGTACCAGCACTGGATCTGGTGCCGATTCTGCGTCCTCTTGTGGCCAAGTACGGCCATCTGGCCGGTGTCCGCTCGGCCAATGCTCTGATCATTTCAGATCACGCCATCAACATTACCCGCATCGAAGAAATCATTGAGCGCCTTGACCGCTCTGGCTCTGAAGAATTTGAAGTCATCCAGCTGAAAGAAGCCTGGGTAGGTAACGTCGTGAACACCCTGCAGAGCCTGGACCCGGCGAAAGTCGCCCAGGGCGGTGAAGAAGGGGACAACACCTCGGGCACCATCCGGGTAGTGGCGGACGAGCGCAGCAATCGCCTGATCCTGAAAGGCGAAAAGAACGCCCGTGAGCGTATCCGCCAGCTGATTGAAAAACTCGATCAGCCATCCTATTTCTCAGGCAGTGCTCAGGTCATCCGCCTGCAGTATGCCGACGCGACCAAGATGTCTGAGATGCTGAAAAGCCTGATGAACGACCAGTCATCCGGTGGCGACGACGATGCTGCCAAGATCAAAGGTGATGTGGGTATTCATGCCGATGAAGACCTGAACGCGCTGGTGGTGCGTGCGGAGCCTTCGGTAATGAAAGAGATCCAGGATCTGGTGTCCTCACTGGATGTACGCCGTGCTCAGGTACTGATTGAATCGGCCATTGTTGAAGTCACCGGTGACGTGACTCAAGCCTTAGGCGTGCAGTGGGCAACCGGTAACCTGGATGCGCCTGTAGCAGGCACCAACTTCAGCAATGCCGGTCCTTCGCTGGGTACCATCGCCACAGGCGTGGCCACGGGCGACTACGCCAGTGCGGTGGGCAACGGCCTGACCATTGGTGGTTATAAGGAATCCGGTGGCGATATCGACTTTGGTGTGATTATTCAGGCACTGAAGAGCAATACGGCGACCAACCTGCTGTCGACGCCAAGCATTATGACTCTGGATAACCAGGAAGCAGAAATCATCGTGGGTCAGAACGTACCGTTTGTGACTGGCTCTACGGCATCCAGCACCAACAGCAACCCATTCACCACCATTACCCGTGAAGATGTTGGTGTTACATTGAAAGTGACCCCTCACATTCATGACGGTGAGGCCATCCGGCTCGACGTTGAAGCGACCGCCGAGTCCGTTGCGTCAACCACGGTTGAAGGCAGTTC
>JBPEXS010000008.1:0-1337 GCA_052031325.1 Thalassolituus sp.
TCCCACTGGGGTGGTGCCATGGGTGCACCTTATGAGGTGATTGTTGATCTGGCGAATCAGAGCCGGACCGACCTGTGGCTGAACATCCCCACCTCAGCGGATGATGAGTACGTGCGACACCTGGCCCAGCTGATGCTGGACACTCTGGACCCTGAGCGCGTGCTCTACCTTGAGCTGGGCAATGAATTCTGGAACTGGTCATACCCTTATGCCATAGGCCGCAACTACGCTCTGGAGCAGGCACAGGCACGCTGGCCGGGCGTTTATGGCCAGTCCACCAGCTGGTCTGAAGACGCCGTCAGCGAAAGCATGATGGTACACAGCTGGCAGGCGGCTAGGACGCTGGAAATCGGTGCAGTCTTTGATGACGTCTGGGGTGATCAGGCTGAGCGTCTGGCGCTGGTACTGGCCGGTCAGTCCGGTGGCTCCACGCCTGAGTGGAATATCAACGAACTGATTCTCGGTGCGCCTGTGTATGTGAATGAAGAGAACGCCACGCCGCCGGGTCTGCTGGTTGATGCCTTTGCCGTCGCACCTTATGTCAGCGACCCTTATCAGATCGCTGAAGAAGAAGGCGAAAACGGCTTTGACCGCAGCAGTGCGGCCGCCTTTCTGGCCGAAGCCATCGAATACGTGAACGGTACCGGCCGTTTTGGTGAAGACGCCGAAGAACCCGGACTGCGCTATTACGTCCGCTCTGACAAAGCCATGGCCGACAGCTATAACCTGCCGTTAGTCGCTTATGAGGGTGGCCAGCACTTCCTTGGCAGTCTCTTTACCCGTGATGTCGTCGCCCTGCATGACGACAACTACGACCTGTATCAGACCTACTTTGATATGTGGCAGGAAGAAGGCGGCGGTCTGTTCGTGCACCTGCACGGCATCATTCCGCGAGGTCAGAGCGAAGAAGGAGTTGAGCCGGGCTTCTTTGAAAGCGAGCACTTTGGTGTGAAAGAAACCCAGCAGCAGTCCGAAGCCGATGCCCCGCGTTACCGGGCGCTGATGGACGAAATGCGTGGAACTGGCCAGCTGTAAGCGCTGGCCTCGGTTCAGGGTTTGACGTCAGGAAGCAAGAAACAGGCGGCTGTTCAAGCCGCTTTGTGTATCTGAGCGCGCCAGTGCTGGCGCAGTTCTTCGAGATGAGACAGGACGTCAGAGAATGTCTCCTCGGATGGAGACTGCTCTTCCGGATAATCTGCCAGTGAAACCGCGTTCCGATTATGTTGCAGCGCACTGCGTGTGTGGATTTCCAGCAGATCAGAGACCAGGGTTTCTGCTTCTTCCAATACCTCTTTACGGCCCTGAGCACACTGTTTCAGGTAATCAGCAATAACATG
>JBPEXS010000080.1:0-2434 GCA_052031325.1 Thalassolituus sp.
ATCAGCGTCGTTCTGAGTCGGTAGCGCTGGGTGAACGCTTGCTGAGTAAAGCACTGAATGCCTATGACCGCAGCATGACTGATATTGATCAGGACAATCTGAATGAGGTACTGGCCGAGACCGAACTGTCGAACCTGGATGATCTGCTGAAAGAAATCGGTGCTGGCAACCGCATGGCTCCACTGATTGCACGGCGTCTGCTCGCAGCCCACCGCGATTCAGATCTGGATCTTCAGTCCATCGGCTCATCGCCACTGGCGATTGACGGTACCGAAGGTCTGGTGGTGAATTTCGCCAAGTGTTGTAGCCCTATCCCTGGTGACCCGATCATAGGTCATATCAGTTCTGGCCGAGGTCTGGTGGTGCACACCGAAGATTGCCGCAATATCGGTGATCTGCGTGATAACCCGGAGAAGGTGGTGCACCTCAGCTGGGATAAGAACATCACCACGGAATTTACCGTTGACCTCTATGTCTATATGGAAAATCGCCGCGGCATCATTGTCGATGTCGCCGCAGCGATCAATATGGCCGATGCCAACATCGACAAAATCGATGTTGAAGAGCGTGATGCCCAGCTGAGCGTTACCCATGTCAAAGTGAGTGTGCAGGGGCGTAAGCATCTGGCGCGCGTGATCCGCCGTTTACGGACGATCCGTGGCGTCAGCAAGATACTCAGAACGAATAAACACCTTAAGGAATCCACATGAGTCGCGAAATTATCTCAACTGAAAATGCGCCACAGGCCATTGGTACATACTCTCAGGCAGTCAAAGCCGGAAATACTGTGTACCTGTCTGGTCAGATCCCACTGGATCCGGTCACCATGGAGATGGTCGACAGCGACATCAGTGCAGAAATTCATCAGGTCTTCAAAAACCTGACAGCGGTTTGTGAAGCCGCCGGTGGCAGCCTGCAGGACATCGCCAAGCTGAATATCTTTCTCACCGATCTGGGTAACTTCGCCACGGTTAACGCCATCATGGCCGAATATTTTCAGCAGCCTTACCCGGCGCGCGCCGCTATTGGTGTTGCTGCGCTGCCAAAAGGTGCGGGTGTCGAGATGGACGGTATTCTGGTTTTGGGCTGATTAAGCTCGGCAGATACAGAAAAGGCGCCAGGTGGCGCCTTTTTTTATGACGATCAATAACCTCAGACCAGCCCCATATCATTCAGTATGAGATCGTATCCTTCACGATAATTGGTAAATATAAACTCATAGCCAAGATCGCGCAGACGCTGATTGCGGCAGCGACGGTTAGCACGGCGGGTCACTTCACCCACGTCGTGGTCAGGGTCCACATCACCGATGCGGTCTTTCATCCACTCCAGTACATCAAACAGGGTGGCGGGTTCATCGTCTGTGGCCAGATAGATATCATCCAGTGGCTCAGCGGCCAGGGCGCGGCTGATGATCAGGTTCAGGACTCCCAGACAGTCATCGCGGTGAATGCGGTTGGTCCAGACGGGTGGCTCAGGGTCACAGTAGCCGCCATGCCGGGCCTGCTCAATCATACGTGTGCGACCCGGACCATAAATGCCAGTGAAGCGCACAACAGTACCGGGAAAGTTGGACTCCAGCAGAGTCTGCTCGGCCAGCAGCATTTCTTTGCCGGCAAAACTGGTTGGAGAGGTTTCAGACAATTCGTCCACCCATTCGCCGTCCATCTGATGATACACCGATGAACTGGAGACAAAGATCACCCGTTTAGGTGACTGCCCCTTCAGACGCCGGAGGATATTTTTCAGACCTTTCACATAGTAATCGTGGTAGCCGTCTTTCGAGAACACCGGCGACGCTATGCTGTACACCACGATGTCCAGACCCTCTGGCAGGGTGGGGATGGTATCGCGGTCGGCAACATCGGCGATCAGGAGTTCTATACCGTCTGCCAGCGGTTTATCTGACCTGCGCATGCCCCAGACTTCATGACCGCCACTGACAAGCTGTTCTGCCAGATGACCGCCGATATCACCGGTGCCTACGATCAGGATACGAGCCATTCAAACCTCCGTTTTCAGTGTGATAAACACGTTTCTGCGCTGAGCCGATTTCTATATGATAGTCAGAATAAATCAATTCTTTGATTGTCATTCAAGGCAACAATCATGACCTTAACCGAACTCAAGTATATTGTAACTGTAGCCCGTGAACGACATTTTGGCCGCGCAGCGGAAAAGTGTTTCGTCAGCCAGCCTACACTCAGTGTGGCGATTAAAAAACTCGAAAAAGAGCTGGGTGTTACGATTTTTGAGCGCAGTAAAAGCGCGATCAATATTACCCCTCTGGGTGACGCCATCGTGACACAGGCGCAGAAAGTACTGGAAGAATCCCGCGCCATCCGCGAAATTGCCAGTGCCGGAAAAGACCAGCTTTCATCACCACTGAAGCTTGGTGCCATTTTTACCATAGGGCCTTATCTCTTTCCTCATC
>JBPEXS010000081.1:0-5594 GCA_052031325.1 Thalassolituus sp.
GTGCGTGCTCATGAGCGCTGTTGGAGTAGTCACTCAATTCCTGCGCTGAGCGACTGGCTTCCTGCTGCAGAGAATTGACCGCAGCACTGATGCTGCCGGTGGCTTCCTGTGTGCGGGTGGCGAGACTGCGTACCTCATCGGCGACAACGGCAAACCCGCGTCCGTCTTCTCCCGCTCTGGCTGCTTCAATCGCGGCATTCAGTGCCAGTAGATTGGTCTGTTCAGCAATGCCGCTGATCAGAGTGACGACCTTGTTGATGTTGCGGGTTTCGTTGGCCAGCACATCGGCCTTGGCGGAAGCCTGCTGCAGCTGTTGGGACAGGGTCTGTACCGCGCTGGCGAGTCGTTCAACCTGCTGAGCGCCGGCATGGGTCTGTGATTGCGCACGGCTGGCGGTTTCTGCCGTAGTGGCGGTGCGCTGCTGGGTTTCCTGGCTGATGCGCAGAATATCCCCCATCAGGCCGGTCGCTTGTTGCATCAGGCCTTGTTGACGTGCGGTGGTCTGCTCACTGCGGCTGACACTGCGGGTCATCAGGTCGGAACTCTGGTTCACCCGCTGTGCCGATTCCGACATGAGTTTCACGCTATTGCGGAAACGATGCAGCATGGTATTGAACGCCGCCGCTGTTTCACCGGCCTCAGTACCGATTTCAATATCGGTGCTTTTGGTCAGATCGCCGGTCTGAACGATGTCCTGCATGGTTCGCATGGTGTCCAGCCAGATGGTTTTGGCACCGTGCTCTGCCACATTCAGGCCGGTTTCTTCGTCTTCACTGCTGACTCTCAGGTGGAGAATACGGCGGATAATCCAGAAGGATACCAGCCCGGTAAAAAACGCCCAGGAAAAAACACTGACAACCCCGGTCAGCTGTACCATAAGCTGGTCCATACGCTCACTGCCACTCATTCCTGAGTAAAACAGGGCGACAGCCAGGGTGCCCCAGACCCCACCCACACCGTGAACGGCGACAGCACCTACCGGATCATCCAGTTTAAAGGCGCGCAGTATGATTACTTCTGCAGCCATGACGATGGCACCACCGATGGCACCGATGATGAGTGCAGAAAAAGGGGATACCCAGATGCAACCGGCGGTAATGGAAACCAGGCCGGCGAGAATGCCATTGAGTGTGGCTTCAACCGAGATACGCCCTTTATGCAGCAGCCAGCTGAGGTTCATACAGGTGAAGCCACCGGCGACACCGGCAAGCAGGGTATTGATAAAGATAAGCGGGACATCATCTGACAGAGCAAGGGTCGAGCCGCCATTAAACCCGAACCAACCAAACCAGAGGATGAATACGCCGAGGGTTGATATCAGCAGATTATGGCCATGAATGGGCTGGCTGCGTCCTTCTTCATTGAATCGCCCTTTGCGCGGTCCCAGCAGAATGATGGCCGCCAGAGCTACCCAGCCACCGACAGAATGTACCGTTGTCGATCCGGCAAAATCGAGAAACCCGCGGGCTTCAAGCCAGCCCTGGGATTCGCCGGTCAGGGCGCTGCCCCAGATCCAGTGGCCGGAAACCGGATAAATCAGCAGACTGATAATGACGGAGATGATCAGATAGGCGTTGAATTTCATGCGCTCAGCAACAGCGCCGGCGACAATAGTGGCCGCCGTGCCAACAAACATGGCCTGAAACATGAAAAAGGCCAGATCATGAGGTGAGCTCAGCAGGGTCCCGGCAAAGCCCTCCATTCCGGCAAAACCATTGGTGCTGCTGCCAAACATCAGGGCAAAACCGATAAACCAGAAAACAATAACCGCTACCGTAAAGTCCGCCATGTTCTTGATGGCGACGTTGTAGCTGTTTTTGGCGCGGATCATACCGGCCTCAAGCAGCGTGAAACCAGACTGCATACTGAACACCAGAACGGTGGCGACCAATATCCACAACAGGTCCAGTTGCTGACTCAGCTCGGCCAGGTTAAGCGGGGACGACTCCATGTCGCGAAACTCCGTCTATGGATTTTATCCATTAAACTTTAGTTAATTAAAATGCGCCGTTGGGTCAATTCCCGACGGGTAAAGGGTGAATTTGAGTATGATTTTGCAGTCTCTCTGTTCAACTGAAAGCAGTAGTCAGAATGGAAGGCCAACTGAATGCCTCAAACGTAAGGTTGTAGAGCGAGGCCGGGGCCTGATTTGAAACAATGCAGGTTTGTGCGCATCAAGGCAGTTGTAATAGGCGCCTGGAGAGAGTGTGTAATTTTACAGTCTGAAGCAGATAAAGACTTGCATGACTCGAATGCCTCCTATAGAATGCCGCCTCTTTTTTGGACAACCTGCCTACTTTGAAAGGCGAGAATTCGATGAAAACATACAGCGCAAAGCCAGAAACTGTAAAACGTGAGTGGTTTGTTGTTGATGCTGCTGAGCAGACCCTGGGCCGCCTGGCCACAGAAGTTGCTAGCCGTCTGCGTGGCAAGCATAAGCCAGAATACACTCCGCACGTTGACACCGGCGATTACATCGTTGTTGTTAATGCTGACAAAATTAAAGTTACCGGCAAAAAAGCCAGTGACAAAATGTATCACCGTCACACCGGTTACCCGGGTGGCCTGAAGTCTATCTCTTTTGAAAAACTGATCGACTACAAGCCAGAACAGGTGATTGAACTCGCAGTAAAGGGCATGCTTCCTAAGAACCCTCTGGGTCGTGCCATGCTGAAGAAAATGAAAGTTTACGCTGGCGAAGAGCATCCTCATACTGCTCAGCAGCCGCAGGAACTGAAACTGGGATAAGATGATGGCAGTGACTCAATATTACGGTACCGGTCGTCGTAAGACTTCCACAGCACGTGTTTTCCTGCGTCCAGGTACTGGCAGCATCGTTGTAAACAAGCTGCCTCTGGATCAGTACTTCGGTCGTGAAACTGCGCGCATGGTTGTTCGCCAGCCGCTGGAACTGACTGAAAATCTGGAAAAATTCGATGTAATCGTCAATGTCTGCGGTGGCGGCGGTAACGGTCAGGCGGGTGCTATCCGTCACGGCATTACCCGTGCACTGATGCAGTATGACGAAGCTCTGCGTCCTTCTCTGCGCGCCGCTGGTTATGTAACCCGTGACGCTCGTGAAGTTGAACGTAAGAAAGTGGGTCTGCGTAAAGCACGTAAGAAACCACAGTTCTCCAAGCGTTAAGCACAGCCTCTACGCTTTGTACAGAACGCCTGCCGGTGTATGCCGTCAGGCGTTTTTTTATGCGTAAGACCTCACTCTTTGCGGGTATTTGCGGTTGTTTCAAACGCCCGTTTTCTTTACTATGTGCGCCGCTCTGTATGCTACCCTTGGTCACGATACAAACTATATCCGTTACATTTTTTCGGGTAGCAGCACAAGAATTTTCTGATGGGAGATGATGGTAATGAGTCAAGACGGCGTTAATAAGACCCGGCGCACTCTGCTTGTCGCTGGTACTGCCGGTGTCGGTGCTGTCGGTGGGGTGAGTCTGCTGGTGCCATTTGTTGGTTCCTGGTTACCCAGTGAAAAAGCAAAGGCCGCTGGTGCACCTGCCAAGGTAGATGTCAGCAAGCTGGAACCGGGCGCAATGCTCACTGCAGAATGGCGTGGTAAGCCGGTCTATGTAGCCCGCCGCAGCGAAGAAACTCTGCAAACTCTGGGTACCCTGGCTGATCGCCTGAAGGACCCTGCAAACGCCAATAAAGCTCAGCAGCCTGAATACGCTGATAATGAATACCGCTCCCGCGAACCTGAACTGATTGTTCTGCTGGGTGTATGTACTCACCTGGGCTGTGCACCAAAATATTTCCCTGAGGTGAAGCCTGAACAGTTCGATCCGAACTGGCAGGGTGGCTGGTTCTGCCCTTGTCACGGTTCCCGTTTTGACCTGGCTGGCCGTGTTTATTCTGGCTCCCCGGCTTCGGACAACCTGATTGTCCCTCCTTATTCTTATGAAGGTGACAATGTTGTGGTCATCGGTGTCGACGAGGAGAACGCGTAATGAATAATTTATTCGCCTCTGTCATGGGTTGGGTTGATCAGCGTCTGCCGGTTACCGAAGCCTATGAAAAGCATATGTCCAAGTACTATGCGCCTAAGAACTTCAACTTCTGGTACTTCTTCGGTGTTCTGTCCATGGTCATGCTGGTTAACCAGATCCTGACCGGTGTATGGCTGACCATGCAGTTCACACCAAGTGCTGAAGCTGCTTTTGCATCTGTTGAATACATTATGCGTGACGTTGAGTGGGGCTGGCTGATCCGCTACATGCACTCTACCGGCGCGACCTTCTTCTTTATTGCCGTTTATCTGCACATGATGCGCGCGCTGCTGTACGGATCGTATCAGAAGCCACGTGAACTGATCTGGATCTTCGGTATGCTGATTTATCTGGCGCTGATGGCTGAAGCCTTTATGGGCTATGTACTGCCATGGGGTCAGATGTCTTACTGGGGTGCACAGGTAATTATCTCCCTGTTCTCTGTTATGCCGTATGGCGAAATCCTGACTGAATGGATCCGTGGTGACTTTCTGATCTCCGGTGCCACTCTGAACCGTTTCTTTGCACTGCACGTTGTGGCTGTGCCACTGGTGATTCTGGGTCTGGTGGTTGTTCACCTGCTGGCGCTGCACGAAGTGGGTTCTAACAACCCTGACGGTGTGGACATCAAGAAGCTGAAGGACGAAAACGGCAAGCCTCTGGACGGCGTTCCGTTCCACCCTTACTACACCGTTCACGATCTGGTGGGTATTGTGGTCTTCCTGATGGTGTTCTGTACTGTGCTGTTCTTCTTCCCGGAAGGTAACGGTTTCATGCTGGAATACGCTAACTTCGAACCGGCTAACGGCCTGAAGACACCTGAGCACATCGCTCCGGTCTGGTACTTTGGTGCCTTCTACGCCATCCTGCGTGCGGTTCCGGATAAGCTGTTGGGTGTTATCGCCATGGGTGCTGCGATTGCTATCCTGTTCGTACTGCCCTGGCTGGACCGCAGCCCGGTACGCAGCTGGCGCTACAAAGGCTGGATCAGCAAGATCCTGCTGGTGATTTTCGGTTTCAACTTTGTACTGCTGACCTGGCTGGGTACCCAGCCTGCGACTGAGACGCTGACCCGCATCGCTCAGATCGCATCTGTCATCTACTTTGGTTTCTTCCTGGCAATGCCGTTCTACAGCAGCATGGAAAAAACCAAACCAGTACCTGAGCGTGTAACCGGAGGCCACTGAGCATGAAAAAGATTTTCGCACTGATTGCTGCCTTCGTTCCGGCCGTTGCACTGGCCGCAGGTGGTAATGTACATCTGGAAGAACACCGTACTGACCTGCACGACACAGCGTCGCTGCAGCGTGGTGCCCAGACTTTTGTTAACTACTGTATGGGCTGTCACTCTCTGGAGCATTCACGCTACAACCGTGTTGCTAAAGACCTGAACATCCCAGAAGAAATGATGATGGAAAACCTGGTGTTCGCCGATAAGAAATTCGGCGAACTGATGAGCATCGCCATGGATCAGTCTGACTCCAAAGGCTGGTTCGGTGCTACGCCTCCGGATCTGACTCTGGTTGCCCGCGTACGTCGTCCTGACTGGCTGTACACTTATCTGCTGAGCTTCTACGAAGATCCATCCCG
>JBPEXS010000082.1:0-9458 GCA_052031325.1 Thalassolituus sp.
GACTGGCAGCTGGATCATGCCCTTGAACACCAGCCCTGCGATGAGCGTGTGAGGCTGATGCTGATGCTGTTCGCCGAACAGGACTGAACACTCACCCTGTCGCCGGACATCCTTTTCATCATGGGAGGTCTTAATGACACCTCTGATCTTACCCCGACTGCTTACCAGCCCAGCGGCTGCCCAGTGGACACTCGAGCACTGGCATAACCAGATTCAGCATTACTACCATCTGGACGAATCCACCCTGGTCCGTGACCTTGCCGACCTGCTGCCTGAATCCATTCTCACCTACAGCAGCCGCGAAGCGGCCTCACTGGTCGCAGAACTGAGACGCGACCATGAGCTGACCGTTTTCGATGAGTTTATGAGGGAATACAGCCTGGACAATGACGAAGGCCTGACCCTGATGATCATGGCAGAAGCCCTGCTGCGTATTCCTGACAAGGCGGGCCGCGATGCCTTTATTCAGGCCGAGATGAGTCAGGGGGACTGGGAAAAGCACCTGGATCACAGCAGCTCAGCCTGGGTGAATATCGCCACCCGTGGTCTGAATGCCGGGGGCAAACTGTCGCGTATGAGCAGTCGTGTGGCGCGCCTGTTGCGTGGCCCTGGTAAACCCGTTATGCGCCGGGCGATGGATAAAGCCATGACCATCATGGGGGGGCAGTTCGTTCTCGGCCAGACGATCACCGACGCCGTCAGTGCAGCCGCTGAGAATGCATCAGCAAGCCTCAGCCATTCCTTTGATATGCTGGGTGAAGCGGCACTGACTGAGGCCGATGCCCTGCGCTATCTGGCCTCCTACCAGAATGCCCTGACAGAAATCGCGGCCAATCCAAAGCCAGATTACCCCGCCTCACTGTCGGTCAAACTCTCTGCCCTGTACCCGCGTTATGAAGAACAACGCCGCGATGATGTACTGAACATTCTGGGAGAGAGACTGGGTACGCTGGTACAGCAGGCCCGGTCACTGAACATTCCTCTTACGGTCGATGCTGAAGAAGCCGACCGCCTTGAGCTGTCACTGGATCTGTTCCGCTCGGTACTCACCTGCCATGCCCAGGGCTGGGGCCATTTCGGCCTGGCCGTGCAAGCCTACAGCAAACGCACTCTGCCCGTTCTCGGCTGGCTGAACCGTCTCTCTGCAGACCTGAATACTCCGGTCCCGGTGCGACTGGTGAAAGGTGCCTACTGGGATACCGAAATCAAACTGGCACAACAGCGTGGGCAGCAGAGTTACCCGGTATTTACCCGCAAATGTCACACCGACATCGCCTATCTTGCAGCAGCACAGTATCTGTTAAGTGCCCCGGGACTCATGCCACAGTTCGCCACGCACAATGCCCAGACAGTGAGTGCAGTAGCGGCCATGGCGGATGCCTGTGACGGCGATACCCACTTTGAATTTCAACGCCTGCATGGCATGGGTGAATCCCTGTACCGCCACTGGCAGACCCGCCGCAACGACCGCCTGCGGGTTTACGCACCAGTAGGGCAGCATAAAGAACTGTTGCCCTACCTGGTGCGGCGCCTGCTGGAGAATGGCGCCAATACTTCCTTTGTGCACCACCTCTGGGATGAGAGCATCAGCCCGGAATTACTGACAGGCTCGCCGGTAGCTTTGGCGCGACAGACAGATTTCAGCATGAACCCGCAGACGCCGTTACCGGAAAATATTCTGGCTCCGCGGCGCAATGCCGCGGGTATCAACCTCAACATTCCGGCTGAACGACAGGCGCTGCAGCAAGAGGTTGAGCCCTGGTTCAATCATCGCTGGTTTGCAGGCCCCATGCTGGCAATCAGTCATTTTCTGACCCTGCCACCGCAGCACACCATCTGTACTCCCTGGAGCGTCAACCAGAACGTTGGCACAGTCCAGTGGTTCAACCCGGATGACGCCGAAACCGTGACCACCGCAGCCGTTGCTGGTTTTAACCGTTGGCGTCTGAAGCCCCGTCAAGAAATGACTCAGCTGCGTCGCGACTGGCTGTTGCAACTTGCCGATCTTCTCGAAAAGCACCGTGCAGAACTGATCGCTCTGTGCCTGCAGGAAGCGGGTAAAACCTGGCAGGACAGCATTGATGAAGTCCGCGAGGCCGTCGACTTCTGCCGTTACTACGCTGAAGCTTTAAACACTGGCTTCAGTCAGCCGATTGATTTGCCCGGCCCAACCGGGGAGCGTAATCAGCTGATCTACGAAGGCCGGGGTGTCTGGTTCTGCATCAGCCCCTGGAATTTCCCGCTGGCGATTTTTATTGGCCAGATCAGTGCGGCCATTGCGGCCGGCAACGCCGTAATAGCCAAACCCGCTGAATCGACTTCGCTGATTGCTGCCCGGGCGGTCTCCCTCGCTTACGAAGCAGGCCTGCCACGCGAACTGCTGCAGCTGGTTCCCGGTAATGGTAAGCAGCTGGGCGAGGCTTTCTTAACAGACAACCGCATCGCCGGTGTCGCTTTTACCGGTTCCGACATCACTGCACGCAATATCAACCGGGTGCTGGCTCAGCGTAACGGCCCACTGCCCTGTCTGATTGCCGAAACCGGCGGTCAGAATGCCATGATCGCAGATTCCTCTGCGCTGCCTGAGCAGGTCGTCCGTGATGTGATGCGCTCGGCTTTCGCCAGTGCGGGACAGCGTTGCTCAGCCCTGCGCGTGCTGTGTGTGCAGGAGGATATTGCGGACAACGTCATCGAGTTACTGAAAGGTGCCATGAACGAACTGGTGGCAGGCGATCCGACCGACTGGAAAACGGATGTCGGCCCGGTGATCAGCAGCCGTGCCCAACATCACCTGCAGGCACATAAGCGCTGGCTACAGGTAAATGCCAAACCCCTTGCCAGAGCCCCGAACGCACCTGAAGAAGGCACCTTTATTACCCCGGTTGCGTTTGAGATCCGCAGTTTCAATGACCTGAAAGAAGAGCATTTCGGACCGGTTCTCCATGTCCTGCGCTATAAAGCGTCGAAACTGGATCAACTGGTGGATGACATCAACAATACCGGGTTCGGATTAACCCTCAGTATTCACAGCCGCAACCCACAAACCGTGGAAAGAATCTGCCAGCGTGCCCGTGTGGGTAATGTATATGTGAATCGTGATCAGGTCGGTGCAGTCGTCGGCGTGCAACCGTTTGGCGGTATGGGGCGGTCTGGCACTGGCCCTAAAGCCGGAGGGCCAAATTATCTGCTGCGCTTTGCAGTAGAACGCACCATCACAGTGAATACCGCAGCAGCAGGCGGCAACGTGGAGTTGCTGCGTGGCGATGCCAAAAGCTGAAGCCACACGTTCAGGCTCAACTGCTTCAACCTCACATAACCACATTTAAAAACGAAAAAGCCCCCATGCAGGGGGCTCTCTGATTTAACGCTCCAGGGCAGACAGGTCAGAAGCGGTCAGCATTCATCACTTTCACCCAGGCCTTAACGAAGTCTTTGGCAAACTTCTCTTTGTTGTCGTCCTGAGCGTAGACCTCAGCGTACGAGCGCAGAATGGAGTTTGAACCGAACACCAGATCCACCCGGGTTGCTGTCCACTTCACACTACCGTCCTTGCGATCAAGGATTTCGTACAGGTTCTTGCCGGCGGGCTTCCAGGTGTAAGCCATGTCGGTCAGATTGACGAAGAAGTCGTTGGTCAGCACTCCGGGCTTGTCAGTGAAAACACCCTGTTCTGCGCCACCATAATTGGCACCCAAAACACGCATGCCACCGATCAGTACGGTCATTTCTGGCGCGGTCAGGCCCATCAGCTGAGCACGATCGAGGAGCATTTCTTCCGCCGATACCGCATAGTCATCTTTCAACCAGTTACGGAAACCGTCGTGCAATGGCTCCAGCACATCGAAGGACTCTGCGTCGGTCTGTTCATCCGTGGCATCACCACGGCCGGGAGTAAATGGCACATCCAGATCAATGCCTGCATCTCTCGCAGCCTTCTCAACGGCTGCAGAGCCACCCAGAACAATCAGGTCTGCAATACTGACCGGCTTAGCAAACTCAGACCGAATGCCTTCAAGGGTCTTTAACACTTTCTGCAGGCGCTCAGGTTCATTCCCTGCCCAGTCTTTCTGTGGCGCCAGACGGATACGGGCACCATTAGCTCCGCCCCGGTAATCCGAACCACGAAACGTTCGGGCGCTATCCCAGGCGGTAGAAATCAGCTCTGCTGAGCTCAGGCCAGACGAAAGAATCTTCTCTTTCAGGTCGGCTATCTCTGCCTCATTGGGTACGTATTCCGCTTCCGGAACCGGGTCCTGCCAGATCAGATCTTCCGCCGGGACGTCCGGCCCCCAGTAACGGCTCTTAGGCCCCAGGTCGCGGTGTGTCAGCTTAAACCAGGCACGGGCGAAGCAGTCGCTGAAGTAGTCGGGATCTTTCATGAACTTCTGGCAGATGGCGTTATACGCCGGGTCGACTTTCATCGCCATGTCAGCATCCGTCATGATCGGCGTAGTGCGAATGCTGGCATCTTCAACATCGGCTGGTTTTGCCTCGTCATTGATCGTGACAGGCTCCCACTGCCAGGCACCGGCCGGACTCTTTTTCAGCTCCCACTCATGGCCGAACAGCATGTCGAAATAGCCCATATCCCATTGTGTCGGGTTGGATGTCCAGGCACCTTCAATACCACTGACTACTGTGTCGCGACCGATGCCGCGGCCTTGGGTGTTGAACCAGCCCATGCCCTGATACTCCACATCGGATGCTTCCGGGTCAGGACTCAGATTCTCTGCTTTACCATTGCCGTGACATTTACCAATGGTGTGGCCGCCTGCCGTCAGGGCAACGGTTTCTTCATCGTTCATCGCCATACGGGCAAAGGTTTCACGGACCTGGTCTGCGGTTTTCTGCGGATCAGGCTTTCCGTTCACACCTTCCGGGTTTACATAGATCAGACCCATCTGTACCGCTGCGAGCGGGTTTTCCATGGTGCCCGGTTGGTCAACATCGCCATAACGGCTGTCACTTGGTGCGAGCCATTCTTTTTCAGCACCCCAGTACACGTCTTTCTCCGGGTGCCAGATGTCTTTACGGCCAAAACCAAAGCCAAAGGTCTTCAGGCCAGCCACCTCATAAGCAATGGTGCCCGACAGCAGAATCAGATCCGCCCAGGAAATTTTATTGCCGTATTTCTTTTTGATCGGCCACAGCAGGCGACGGCCTTTATCGGTGTTAACGTTGTCCGGCCAGGAGTTCAGCGGCGCGAATCGCTGGTTACCGGTACCGCCACCGCCGCGACCATCCGCCAGGCGATATGAGCCTGCGGTGTGCCAGGCCACACGGGCGAACATACCCACGTAACTGCCCCAGTCTGCCGGCCACCAGTCCTGACTGTCGGTCATGAGATCGCGCAGATCCTGTTTCAGTGCTTCAACATCGAGTTTGCTGAATTCTTCGGCGTAATCGAAATCGTCGCCCAGAGGGTCCGTCTTCTGATCGTGCTGATGCAGGATGTCGAGGTTCAATGCATTGGGCCACCAATCCATAACGGACTTGCCCGATTCGGTGTTACTGCCGTGCATAAATGGACACTTACCACTGCTCTGCTTGGAATCCATGATGTCGCTCCTGATGTAAAAATGACTGGATAAAGAAACTGCTGTGTTAGTGAGATCAATATCCGGCAAATAGGTTTATATTAAAATTTAATTGTAAGAATCGTTCTGATAGTTTTTAACAATGAAAAGCTCATTACCGCTTTCCAATGTTGATTCAGACTGACCCTAACAGGCCGAATAAGGATGTATGCAGTATCAGAAAATGCCTGGGACATGCCGGGCCAGTGCTTCTGAGTATCAGGCAGTGCAGGTGAGAGAAATGAAGACCGCAGGGCCCGCTGGGGAGCCCTGATTGAATAGAGCCTTCAGTACAGAAGGCTCAGTACAGAAGGCTCAGTACAGAGAATTCAGAAAAGAATACTCAGAACTGAAGATCCGGCTTCAGGATGAAAAGAACACCCGGTCTGCAGGAATGTGACCTGTCACCGCCTTAAGGTGATCCAGATCTTTAATGGTCACTTCAGTCTGGTGGATTTCAAGAATGCCATCACTGACCAGGCGACGGAACATACGGCTGACCGTTTCAGGCGCCATGGACAGGTAACTGGCAATGTCTTTTCGTGGCATAAGCAGCTGGAAACGCGTGGCTGAATAACCACGCTGCTGATAGCGCATAGACAGGCTCAGAATAAAGCCCGCGATCTTCTGCTCGGCCGTATACTCACCCACACCGCTGTGCGAGCTGTGCACTTCTTTGCTCATCAGACACATCAGCTGGTTCTGCAGAGAAGGCAACTTAGTCGCCAGATCACTCAGTTCCGAATAGTCGATACTGCACGCAACAGATGACGTTACCGCAACCGGTGTAGAGATGTATTTGCCTGAATAAATGGCATCAAGCCCAAACAGCTCACCGGGCAGATGGAACCCGATGATGTGCTCGTTGCCATTCGCATCGGTGGCGACGGTTTCAAACAAGCCCGACTTTACCGCGTAGATTTTGCGGAAATCGTCACCCGCCCGATACACCGAGTCCGACTGACGATACGATTTAGACGATTCAATAATTTCTTCAAGGCGATGCATATCACCGGGGTCCAGCCCGACTGGCAGGCAGAGTTTACCCAGAGAACATTGACTGCAACGCAGAGAAGATGGTGAAACCGATGACTTCAAACCCGTACCATTCATGCTGGATTAAAAAACTTTACTATACCCAGCGCTGGCCTGTTTAGGCAATCCTATTCCGGCAGGTGCTGCGGCCTGCAACCAGTCGTCAAATACCATAGCTATCGGACGCAGAAAGTAGCGGCCATTCTCGGTCACACGGAAACCACGGGCAGTCAGCTCTACCAGGCCATCACTCTCAAAAGTGCGCAGACGATCATATTCCGTATAGAAGTGCTGCTCCCAGATAACCCCGAAGTGCGAACAGATCTCCTGCAGATTGACGTTTCCGTCACACATGATTTTCTGAATGATTTCAGCGCGTAAGAGATCTTCAGGGTTCAGAGCGTAGCCTTTTCTGACCGGTAAAATCCCTTTATCAACCAGAGAGCGGTACTCTTTGATCTCAGTACTGTTCTGCGAATAGCAGCCATTGACGCGGCTGATGGCGCTGACGCCCATACCAATGATGTCGCAGTCACCGTGGGTAGAGTACCCCTGAAAATTCCGCTGAATACTGCCATCGGCAAAGGCCCGGGCCAGGTCTGTATCAGGGAGGACAAAGTGGTCCATTCCCAGGTAAAGATACCCGGCTTCAGACAGCTCCCGATGGGCCAGTGAAAAGATGTTCAGTTTTTCATTACTGAGTGGCAAGGCATCCGTCGGAATCAGGCGTTGAGACGCAACCCGGTCAGGCATATGTGCGTAGTTATACAGGGAAATACTGTCTGGCCGCAGGCGGATGACTTCCTCCAGTGTTGAGGAGAAGCTGTCCAGCGTCTGATGCGGCAGGCCGTACATCAGATCAAATGACACAGCATTCACCCCTGCTCTGCGAACCGCTGTCACAATGTCGCCGATCTGTTCTGCAGTCTGTTCACGGTTGACCGTTTTCTGCACCAGTGGATCGAGATCCTGAACTCCAAGGCTGATGCGGTTAAACCCGACACCTACCAGCTGCGCGGCCTGTTCTGGAGTTACCGTCCGGGGATCAACTTCAATGCTCATCTGAACTTTATTAGGAGGGGCAAAGTGGAAAGCCTGAGCCACCATATCCATCAGCTCTTCCAGTTGATCCGGAGAAAGATAAGTCGGCGTACCACCGCCAATGTGCACCTGTTCTACAAAACGGTCACTGGCATACAGTTCACCGTGCATCGCAATTTCCCGATACAGATGGTCCAGATAATTGTCGACGGTTTCCTGTTTACGGGTGACGATTTTATTGCAGCCGCAGTAATAACAGAGCGACTTACAGAAAGGCACATGGATATACAGGGATAATGGTCTGGGCAAAGGTTGCTGATTACTGGCCAGAGCAATACGTTCGTAATCTTTTCCGGAAAACGTTTCACTGAAATGATTGGCAGTCGGATACGAGGTATAGCGTGGACCACTTTTCGGATAGTGATCCAGCAGGGGTAATATCTCAGAAATATTCATTGTTTTTTCCCGTCTGATTTTATACCCACTGGCGATAAATTCATCCACAAAACCTGTTGGCCAGGCTGGAAAACCAGTCGTTTTTTATTGGAATTTCTGAGTCACCCGGAAGGCAACTCAGAGAGGATAAAAATCAGCTTCCGGAAGGTTTTTCAGCAGATTTCTTTTCGTCGTCGGGTATCGGCGCTTCCATGATTTTTTTATAAAAAAGCCGGTAAATGTAGGCCATGATGACCACAGTGACGAAAATTACAAAAATAGAGAGATACAGTTCAATTGTCAGAGCGTCCATAACACACCTCGCGTTGCTGTGATCTGTGTACGGATTCATAGTAGCAATGCGTCGGGCCAGCAGAGTTGATCTGAATCAACTGCTACTGAGGTCCCTGAGTTTTATGCAGTTTCACTCAGGGACTGTGACACAGGCACGTTTCAGGCAGGAAACCAGTGGCGGGTGCGGTTAGCGAAAGCCACCAGCGAGAGCATAACGGGTACTTCAACCAATACTCCGACAACCGTCGCCAACGCCGCACCGGAATGCAGGCCAAATAAAGAAATGGCGACGGCCACGGCCAGCTCGAAAAAATTACTGGTCCCGATCATGCAGGCTGGCGCAGCGATTTCATGACGTAATTTCATACGATAAGCCAGGAAATACGCCAGAGCGAAAATGCCATAGGTCTGCAGCATCAGCGGAATGGCAATCAGCAACATATCAAAAGGCTGATTTACAATCTGTGGCGCCTGCAGAGCAAAGAGAATAACCACTGTCAGTAACAGCCCGCTGATCGACCATGGCTTAACTTTTGACACAAAAGCACCAACCCGTATTTCCCCAAGCAGACGACGGGTAATCACACCGGCAATCAGAGGCAGCACCACATAAAGCACAACGGACAGCAGCAGAGTGTCCCAGGGTACCTGAATATCCGTAACGCCCAGTAAAAACGCTGCAATGGGCGCAAACGCCAGTATCATAATCAGATCGTTCACGGACACCTGCACCAGGGTGTAGGCGGCATTGCCCCGCGTCAGTTGACTCCAGACAAACACCATGGCCGTACAGGGTGCCACACCCAACAGGATCATGCCGGCGATGTACTGTGTGGCCGTTTCAGGATCGACCCAGTCAGCAAACAGACCATGGAAGAAGGCCCAGCCCAATAACGCCATGGTGAAGGGTTTTATCAACCAGTTAATTACCAGAGTCAGCACAATACCCGCAGGACGTTTACCAACCTCTTTCACTGCTGAAAAATCGATCTGGATCATCATGGGGTAAATCATCAGCCAGATCAGCACCGCAATCAGCAGATTCACACTGGCAAACTCCCACGCCGCAACCTGTGC
>JBPEXS010000083.1:0-6437 GCA_052031325.1 Thalassolituus sp.
AATCTAAAAACCGCGCCAGCGCCGCTGCCCGCCCCGGACGACCAACCAGACGACAGTGCAGGCCGATACTCAGCATGCCCGGCTGAGTTTCACCTTCGGCATAGAGCACGTCAAAACTGTCTTTTAAATACGCAAAAAACTGATCGCCGGAATTAAACCCCTGATTGGTGGCGAAGCGCATGTCGTTGGCATCCAGCGTATAAGGCACGACTAAATGCCGTTTTCCGGCTTCTTCCACCCAGTAGGGGAGTTCATCGGCGTAGGAGTCGGCGTCGTATAAAAAGCCACCTTCTTCGGCGACTAAACGACGGGTATTCGGGCTCATACGGCCGGTATACCAGCCAACCGGTCTTTCGCCGGTAACGCGGGTATGAATTTCAATCGCCTGCTGCATATGTTCGCGTTCGATCTCTTCCGGGATGTACTGATAGTCGATCCAGCGCAGGCCGTGGCTGGCGATTTCCCATTTGGCGTCCTGCATGGCTTTTACTGCATCCGGGTTGCGTTCAAGCGCCATGGCGACGCCAAACACCGTGGCAGTCATATTCCGCTCGCTAAACATTCTGTGCAGTCGCCAGAAGCCTTTGCGGCTGCCGAATTCGTAAAAAGATTCCATATTCATATGGCGCACGCCTTCCAGCGGTTGGGCGCCGATGATTTCGGATAAAAAAGCCTCGGAAGCTTTGTCGCCGTGGAGAATGCAGTTTTCACCACCTTCTTCGTAATTAATCACGAACTGGACGGCGATGCGGGCGTTATTCGGCCATTGTGGGTGCGGCGGGTTGGCACCATAGCCAATCATGTCTCTTGGGTAATTGTTGATGTCTGACATGCTGGCGCTCCGGCGATGAACAAAGCCGGATTATCCCATACCCCGTCAGTGCGAAGTATGGGTTCAGGGCAGAATTGTTGTCTTTGCAGTCAGGAATTTACGGGAAAGAGAATTCTCAGAATCAGAGTCGAAAGTGCGGTTCTGCCTTCTTCTGTACTGATGTCGACACCGGTACTCATGACCGGGTTGATGATGTGGTAGCAGGTCAGGCTCATCAGGGTGTAGAAGAAAGTGTCGTTGCTGAAATGCGCGAGTGCTGGATTACTGGCCTGGACCTCATCAAACAGAGTGCCTGAACTTGCATGTATGGCCATAAAGCGCTCATGGCAATAACAGGCACGGTCAGAATCTTCGCGCATTTCCTGAACGATAAAACGCGTGTATTCGGGATGTTCCAGAGTCACGGTGATAAATGCTGTGACCAGTTGGCGAAAGCGTTCTGCAGCATTTTCCCCGGTATGTTCGCTGTGTACCAATGGCATCAACTGTTGGGCGTAGTGTTCAAAGATACGCTCGGCGGATTTTTCCCAGACACCGTTTTTACTACCGAAATGATGGCGGATGATGCCGTGGGTCACACCTGCACGTGCGGCGATGTCGCGCAGACTGGTGACCTGAAATCCATTCTCAGCGAACTGACTGATGGATTCCTGGAGAATCTTTTCCCGGGTTGCTCCAGCTTCTTCCGCGCTGCGCCGCCCGGCCGCGCGACCTGCAGCGGCTTTCCTTCCAGATGAAGCTTTATCCACTTTTTGCTTTGAACGAGTTGTTTCAGTCACAGATTTAACGATCGTTATTAATACCTGACCTAGGATACCACTGAGCCAGTGTTCAGGGATTGTTTTATATAATCCATGTGGATAATATGATGGCATTCATCCAATAATAAGAAATCACAGATTATGAACATTCCTGTAAAAAGCATGGCGAAAGTGAGCTTCGGCCTGATGACACTGGGCCTGTCTTCGATGGCCTGCGCCTACCAGCCTGATGCGTATAACAACACCCTGGTGGTGGAAACCCACGTTGAAAATGTCCGTCCTGAAATGCTGGACTGGTGGTGGGACAACATCCGCGATACCCCTCGTTATCAGGCATGGAATGAGGCTGAGCATGAGGAGTTCATAGCGGTGATTGGCCCGGATCAGCCCGGATCATTGGACTATTCCGTAGGTGCCGTGCAGACCACGACGGACCTCATTGGTGGCCACCGTGTGACCAGTGATCTGACGTGGCGGGATAAGTCTCTGGTTGAAGAATATGCGCAGTATGACCGCTACCTGCTGAGCGAGGTCGATTACGCCGGTCTTGATGGTATGGCGACCCCGGAAAATGGCTGGGCGCTTTATGAATATCAGGTGGACGAGATGCTGACCGGGCTGGATGTCAGGGTCACGCACAGCCTGCCAGACTCAGTCGAGGCAACCTATCAGGGTTACAGTTCTGCTCTGTCAGAGCATTCAATGACGGATATGCAGAATCTGAGTGCATTTCTGCCCGATCTGTTTCAGGAGGAATTTGTGGAAGGTGAACTGCTTACCCGAGGCTCTTATGACATATCCCGCGAAAGCCTGCTGGTGAAGAAAGTCGTAGTCGATCAGGACATCAAAGGTCTGACCCCGGAAATGGTTGACTGGTGGTGGGACCACATCGACACCACAGCGCGCTACAAACAATGGCATCCGACGGCGCACATCAGTTTTGAGTGGGTTGTACCGCCGGCAAATCCGGATGCACAGGCCTATTCTCCGGGTGCCGTCCAGGAAGTCACTGAATACATCGGCCGTTATAAATCCAACCTGCGGATTACCTGGCTGGACCCTCAGGAAGTAGCGGATGAAGTGACTTATTCGCACTGGCTCTACGCTAAGACGGATCTGCAGATGTTAAGCGATATTTTCCCTCAGACTCTGATTCACGAATATCAACTTAACGAAACCGGTGATGGCATTGTGATGCGCTCAACCTTCAGGGTGCCTTCTTTTCTGGATATTGTGATGCCCGGTTTCACTCAACGCCTCGGTGAACATGCCATTCAGGAAATGCAGTTCCTGCAATATTTCCTGCCGGAACTGTACGAGCGCGAGGCGCTTGAGGCGGAATAATTTTTATTTCGTGAGCGCGCTTTTTTGGGTGGCCTGCATCCTCTGCTGGCAGGTCACTCCTTTTTGTCCGCTTTGCAGTTCTGGCTTCAGTGACCTGAATGCCAATTAATCCACCGCTTTACCCCTGCCTGTAACATGACCTTCTCAGAATGAGAGTGTGTTTTTACCGCCATTCTTAGTTGTGTATCCGGAGAAGTCATGTCTGACCCAAAAACCATCAGTCGCCGTCATTTTCTGAAAACCGGTCTTGCGGGAGCGGGTGCATCCAGTATGCCAGCGACACTTTCAGGTTGTCTCAGCGCCACAGGAGGCACTAAACAAGACGATAAAGAGAGTGCTCAGAAAAGCGGTGGTCAGGGCGAGCCTGTGCTTGTTTTTGGCCATGGAGTTGCGTCGGGCGATCCGTTGTCGGACCGGGTGATCATCTGGACCCGGGTGACCCCGGATAAAGAGCCAGTTGCCGATGTGGCTGTGAGCTGGGTGATGGCGACAGACCCGGACCTAACTCAGGTGATTGCCTCGGGAGCAGAACACACTAGCAAAGCCCGGGACTATACGATCAAAGTGGATGTCACCGGCCTCTCTCCGTACACCACTTACTACTATCAGTTCACCGGGCTTGCCGGGCGTAAACGTGTGGCTTCGCCCAAAGGCGTGACCAAAACCCTGCCGGTTGGTCATGTCAGCGAGGCCAGAATCGCAGCCTGTTCCTGCGCCAATTATCCAGCAGGCATGTTCTACGTATACCGCGAACTGGCTGAGTGCGAAGCGGATGTGGTGTTGCACCTCGGCGACTACATCTATGAATACGGCTCCAACAAATACCCCAATAAAGATTATGAAGGACGGGTGCCGGATCCACTGGCAGAGACCATCACGCTGGACGACTACCGTCGTCGTTATCAGCAGTATCATACCGACGCGGATCTGCAGCTTGCCCGTGCCGCCAAACCCTTCATCTGCATCTGGGATGACCATGAGATCACCAACGATGCCTGGGTCGCAGGTGCTCAGAATCATGATGACTCAGAAGGCCTCTACAGTACCCGCCGTGATGCTGCCGTACAGGCCTATCACGAATGGATGCCCATTCGCTCCAAAGCCAACCTGAATGACATACACCGGCGCTTTGAATTTGGTGATCTGGTGAATCTCAATATGCTCGAAACCCGCCTGCTGGCACGCTCTCAACAGCTGCAGAAGCACGCCTTTATGACGGAGTCAGGGCTGGATGTGTCTGCCATGTACGAATCACTTCTGGCTCCTGAGCGAACCCTGCTCGGCCCTGAACAGAAAGCCGAAGTGCTGGATAATGTCCACGACTCCGGTGCCGTATGGCAGGTACTCGGCCAGCAGGTGATCATGGGGCGTATGGAACTGCCCGTTGAGTTGATGCAGGCCACCTCAGCTTTGTTTTTAGCGACGATACGGCGACAGGACACCACCGCCTTACAGGCGCAGGTGCATGACATCATGGCCGAGCTCACTCAGATCAAAGAGCGCATGTTGCAGAACGACTCGACCCTGTCTCAGACAGAGATTCTGCGGGTGACCAGCAAAGCGCCGTACAACCTCGACGCCTGGGATGGCTATATGGCTGAGCGCGAAGAGCTGCTGAACACGCTGCGCCAGTACGGAGCCAACCTTATTGTGCTGTCGGGCGATACCCACAATGGCTGGGCTCATGAACTCAATACCATGGGCGCAGATCAGGGCTTGTCAGCTCTGGTAGGGGCAGAGTTTGCAACGCCTTCGGTCTCCTCACCCGGAATGGAAGGTTTTCTGGGGTTGAGCGGCAACCCTGAACGGCGGGCCATGTATGAGAAGGGGCTCACAACCCTGGTCGACAACCTGCGGTATGTGAACGGCGGTGAGCGCGGTTATGTACTCGTTACTTTCACCCCAGAGCGGGCCGTGAGTGAATGGCGCTATCTGAACACCATCACGGCCACTGACTATCAGGTCAGTCGTATTGACCGGCTACAGGTACTGGCGGGAGATCCGCGTCTGCATCCGGCCTGAATGTCTGGCACAGATGCGGACAATAAAGGCAGTAAAGAATGCCCCAAACAAAGGGGCTGAAATTTTTTTAACTTTTTTGCATCGGTCTGAATCTGTTTGAAAACCCTCCGCGTCTAACTAAGCAGAACGGATGGAAACATCCACAACGCATTGGACAGAAGCATCCCGGAAGGATGCAAAGGAGACCGACCATGAAAACAGTTACCCGTATGCTCGCCGTTATCGCCATGTCCTTCGGACTGATGCTCAGTGTTGCTCCGGCTCAGGCCGCCGAGCAGAACCCGCTGAAAATTGTGATGCAGGAGACTTTCTCAGGCACCGTGACCAAGCAGCAGGCCATCGACATCATCGAATCCGTTTACGGCCCGCTCGACAGCCTGCCAGCCGCCAGCTGGATGCAGATGAGTGATGAAGAACGTGCGTCTTACCGCGAAATGATGTCTGCCATCGACAGCTTTCTGGAATTGCAGAATATGTCCCTCGATAAAGTGATGGCGAGCTACGACAACACCGACTTCAGCGCAGTGACTGACTGGCTGGTGGTTGCCCTGATCGTGATCCTGTTTGCCGGCCCGCTGGTATTCTCAGAAATGCTAAGCACCGTAACCGGGTTTACCAACAAAGGCCGTGTTTAATTGCGGCCTGATTCATCAGAGTACGATTTATCAAGGTACGATTTATCAAGGTACAAAGGTAAAGGAACATTAACGATGTTTTTTAAGGGGAAAAACATGCAGTTTAAATTATTGATCAGCCTGCTTTTTATCCCGGCACTTATGATGTCGCCGGTACAGGCTGAAGTAGTTTCATCTACAGCTGCCAGTGTGGAAGAAATGGAGCCGGTTTCCAGCGTTGAAGACGCTGAGGAGCAGGTCGAAGAAGAAACGGTTGTGCGCCTTAAATTTAATGATGACGAGGAACACAGCCATGCAGAAGAAAAATTCGCCTTAGGTATTCTCAAAACCGTCGCGATTTCACTCGAAAGTATTCCTGAATCCATTCAGGCCGATATGACCGAAGAAGAGCGTCAGAATCTTGAGAAGGCCATTGCCGAAGTCGAAGCGCTTTCACGGGAAAAAGAGCAGAAGCTGAAAGACGCAGAGCACAGTGAAAAGCGCGAAGTCGTCATTCATGGTGGTGGCCTGGGTGGCAGCATCGATGTGGTGGGGCTGGTTGCTGTACTGCTGATCTTCGGCTCGCCGGTATTGATCGTCTTCATCATCTCTTACAACCGTCGCCGTAAGCGCGAAATGGTCCATGGCACCATCGATAAAATGATCGAGATGGGTCAGGAAGTCCCGGTCGAAATGCTCGACGCTCTTGATAAAGGCGACGGTGCCAAACCCACGGCTCAGAAAGCGTACGTCAATATTGCCATTGGCCTGGGTGCGGGTATCGCGCTGATGAGTCTGGCGGGTGCTGATGTTGCCACTCTGGCTCTGATTCCACTGTTTATTGGCCTGGCGCAATTGCTGGTC
>JBPEXS010000084.1:0-1189 GCA_052031325.1 Thalassolituus sp.
TCATGCGGCCCAGCAGGATCTTACGACCCAGCAGGTCGAGTGCCTGAACACCGGTCGTACCTTCGTACAGCTTGGCGATCTGGGTATCACGGATAATCTGTTCCATACCCCATTCCTGAATATAACCGTGACCACCGAACACCTGCACACCGTGGTTGGCGGCTTCGTAGCCCAGCTCGGTCATACCGGCTTTCAGAATCGGCGTCAGGAAGCCGAGTTTGTCGTCCCAGGCTTCGTAGGCTTTCATGTCGCCCTTCATGTGCGCAGCCAGCATCTTGTCTGACAGCATGGCAGCGTAATAGAGCATGGCACGACCACCTTCGGCGATGGCTTTCTGCGTCAGCAGCATACGACGCACATCCGGATGGACAATCAGCGCATCAGCGACCTTATCTGGACTTTTCTTACCGGTCAGAGCGCGCATGGAACGACGCTCTCTGGCGTACGGCAGTGCGCCCTGATACGACAGCTCCGCCGCACCGATACCCTGAATAGAGGTACCCAGACGCGCCGTGTTCATAAAGGTGAACATGCAGTGCAGACCCTTATTCTCAGGGCCGATCAGATAACCTGTAGCGCCATCAAAGTTCATCACACAGGTGGATGAACCGTGAATGCCCATCTTGTGCTCAATCGAACCACAGGTCACGCCATTGGCTTCGGTGGCGCTGCCATCTTCCTCAACTTTCAGCTTAGGCACAATAAACAGCGAAATACCTTTGGTACCTTCTGGTGCCCCCGGCAGACGCGCCAGCACAATGTGAATGATATTGTCGGTGAAGTCGTGCTCACCGGAGGAGATAAAGATCTTGGTGCCGGTAATGCTGTAGCTACCATCACCATTGGGTTCGGCTTTGGTTTTCACCTGCCCGAGGTCTGTGCCGCATTGCGGCTCGGTCAGACACATGGTACCGGTCCAGCGGCCCTCGGTTAACGGAACCAGATAGGTCTGTTTCTGCTCTTCGGTGCCGTGCAGATATATGGTGTTCATTGCCCCTTGTGACAGGCCAGGGTACATGCCCCAGACCCAGTTAGCGGTACCAATCAGTTCGGATTTGATCAGGCCCAAAGATTGCGGCAGACCCTGGCCACCGTAATCCACCGGCGAGGTCATGCCCTGCCAGCCGCCTTCCATGTACTGCTGATAAGCCTCTTTGAAGCCCGGCGGAGTTGTCACCTTACCGTCTTC
>JBPEXS010000085.1:0-1108 GCA_052031325.1 Thalassolituus sp.
GCCTCCGGCTTATGCCAGTGCCAGCGGGTCAGATCGATGTCTGGTGCTTTCAGACTGATACAGTCTTCAGGGCAGGTATCAATACACTGCTTGCAGCCAGTGCAGGCATCCGCGTAGACCACATGCAGCTGTTTGGTGGCACCGACGATGGCATCCGTCGGGCAGGCTTTATTGCAGCGGGTGCAGCCGGTGCACAGGGCTTCGTTAATCACAGCGGTCAGTGCTTCGGGCGTATCACCCAGAGATGACGGGTCAATATCCAGCATCTTCGCCAGATCTTCCGCGAGGGCACGGCCACCCGGAGGGCAGCAGGTGACCGACGCCTCGCCAGAGGCAATGGCATCGGCCGCTGGGCCGCAGCCCGGAAAACCACACTGTCCGCACTGACTGCCGGGAAGTTTGTCTTCGATTTCACGGGCCAGTGGGTTGCCTTCACCCACTGCAAAGAAATGTGCCGCTGCCGCCAGCAGAATACCGAGTGTCAGGCCCATGACGGTCAGAACCAGTGTTGCCATCAACATAATTAATCCTCCCTCAGAACATGCCACTGAAGCCCATAAAGATCAGCGACAGCGACCCGGCGCTGATCAGGCTGATGGGCGTACCTTCAAATAAAGCCGGCACATTGGCACCGGCGAGACGTTCGCGCAGACCCGCAAACAGCATCATCACAATCAGAAAACCCAGCGCTGAGCCCAGGCCGAACATCAGGCTCTGCGGCAGATTGTGGTTTTCGGTAATGTTCAGCAGAGCCACACCCAGTACCGCGCAATTCGTCGTGATCAGCGGCAGGAAAATACCCAGCGACTGATGCAGGGCAGGACTCAGTTTGCGCATACTGATCTCCGTAAACTGCACCACCGCAGCAATGATCAGAATGAACGACAGAATGCGCAGAAATTCGATATTCAGTGGCTGCAGTAACAAATGCTCAATCATCCAGCTAAGGAAGGCAGACAGAGTCAGTACAAAGGCTGTAGCCAGACTCATGCCCCAGGCAGAAGAGAGCTTGCCGGACACGCCCATCAGTGGGCACAGCCCAAGAAATTTCACCAGTACGATGTTGTTAACCAGTGAAGTACTGATCAGCAGCAGCAGATACTCCATA
>JBPEXS010000086.1:0-4472 GCA_052031325.1 Thalassolituus sp.
GGAAAGCCCGCTCCACCCATACCGGCAATTCCACAGTCACGGATACGGTCGAGCACGGCATCCAGAGGCAGCTTGGCGGACTCCGTCAGGCCCAGCTCAGCCGCCAGACCCTGGTGGTCAGCCCAGGTATCCTTACCATCCGGTGTAATGACAATGCACAGCTCACTTAAGCCGGAGGCATGGGGTACCTGGCGCTCTTCGATTGCTGAAACCGTACCGGATGTCGGAGCATGTAGAGGGGCGGAGACAAAGCCCTGATCGGCAGCGATTTTCTGCCCCTTGAGGACCTGATCCCCAACATTGACCAGTGGCCGTGCCGCGTTGCCTATGTGCTGCAGCAATGGCAACACCAGCTCCTCTGGCAGTGGCACAGGACGGATAGGTTGAGTCGTCGACTGGTGTTTGTTTTCAGCGGGGTGAATACCACCATCAAATTCGTGCAGGGTAACGGGCTTCAACGGAATCAGGTTCATGCTGCTCCCTCCTGCTGACGCTGCTCACGGTCGGTCGCAATCAGCTTAAGGGTCTGCTGAGGCGGCTCCCAATACCAGGTCTTACGGTCAGCAACCACGGGCACCATGTCGATGCAGTCAACCGGGCAAGGCTCAACACACAGGTCGCAGCCGGTGCATTCACTGGCAATAACCGTATGCATCTGTTTGGCAGCCCCCAGGATGGCATCCACGGGGCAGGCCTGAATGCACTTAGTGCAGCCGATGCACTCGTCTTCACGGATGACCGCTACGGTCGGCAGGTCTTTCTCAGCACCATGCTCGGCATCCAGAGGTTCTGGCTCCACGCCCAGCAGGTCAGCCAGTACCTGAATGGTGGACTCACCACCGGGGGGGCACTTGTTGATCTTTTCGCCGTTGGAAATCGCTTCGGCATAAGGTTTACAGCCGGGGTAGCCGCACTGTCCACACTGAGTCTGAGGCAGGGCATCGTTGATCTGATCAACAATCGGGTTACCTTCCACCTTGAAGCGCACGGCGGCAAAGCCCAGCAGGGCGCCAAAGGCGAGGGCCAGAACAGTGAGCAGGGCGATGGCAATAAGAATCGTAGTCATAGTGCTTACCTCAGATGCTCACCAGACCAGTGAAACCGAGGAATGCCAGTGACATCAGACCCGCGGTGACCATGGCAATGGCAGAGCCCCTGAAGGGGGTTGGCACGTCGGCAACGGCAATACGCTCACGCATGGCCGCAAACAGCACCATCACCAGAGAGAAACCCACGGCTGCACCGAAGCCATAGAGAATCGACTCGATAAAGGTGTTGTCCCGTTTGATGTTCAGCAGGGCCACACCCAGTACAGCGCAGTTGGTGGTGATCAGTGGCAGAAAGATACCCAGAACCCGGTACAGCAGAGGGCTGGTTTTGCGCAGAGCCATTTCTGTGAAACCCACCACCACGGCAATGACCATGATGAAACTGATGGTCTTCAGCCATTGCAGCTCCAGAGGAATCAACAGATAGGTGTACACCAGGTAGCTGCAGACAGACGCCAGCGTCAGTACAAAGGTCGTCGCGGCACCCATGCCGATGGCCGTCTCCAGCTTGTTGGAGACCCCCATAAATGGGCACAGGCCCAGGAACTGGACCAGTACGAAATTGTTGACCAGTACCGTACTGACCAGAATCAGCAGTAACTCCGTCATCAGACGCTCCGCCGTGGCAGGTTGATCAGACAGCCTTATTGAGACTTGTCCGCATTAAAATTCAGGGCGCGTATTATTCCAGAAGACAGGCGTCTGGAAAAGTTGCAATCCTTAAGGTGGCTGCGCAGATGAGCGAACAACCCGTAACAGAGCCTGTCTGACTGACTTGCTGCCGGGCCAGAGGTAAACTAGGCCCATAAAACCAATGATCATGCGGAGAACAATGTGAGTGAATTGACGGTGTCTCAGGTCGAGCAGGCCCTGAGTGGGTATCAAGATCCTTATCTTGAGAGTGATCTGGTCTCTGCTGGGTGCATCGAGAGTCTGGCGATCAATGGCACACGCGTGTCCGTGTCGCTGTGCCTGCCTTACCCGGCAGGGTCTCTGACCACAGGCATTGAACAGATGCTGCAGGTTGCTGTGGAAAACCTGGATGGCTGCGAGGCCGCCGAACTATCGCTGCGCTGGGAAAGCACCGCCCAGAACACACAACCAGCTCACGAAGCCATCAACGCCGTAAAAAACATTATTGCGGTGTCTTCGGGCAAAGGCGGCGTTGGCAAATCCACCACCGCAGTGAATCTGGCGGTGGCGCTGGCTAAAGATGGGGCAAAAGTAGGGTTGTTGGATGCCGATATCTACGGCCCCAGCCAGGGCATCATGCTGGGTATCAAAGACGGCACCCGCCCCCAGACCATAGACAATAAGTGGTTCGTGCCGATTGAAGCACACGGCGTGAAAGCCATGTCCATGGCCTACCTGACCACGGAAAGTACACCTATGGTCTGGCGTGGCCCTATGGCCTCTGGTGCCCTGTTGCAGATCATGACGCAGACTCAGTGGGGTGAACTGGATTATCTGATCATCGATATGCCGCCGGGTACCGGTGATATTCAGCTGACCATGAGCCAGAAGTTTCCGGTCAGTGGTGCGGTGGTGGTGACCACGCCACAGGACGTCGCTCTGGCCGATGCCAAAAAAGGCATTGAGATGTTCGAGAAAGTGAACATTCCGGTGCTGGGTATGATTGAGAACATGAGCCTGCACATCTGTTCTAACTGCGGGCATGCAGAACATATCTTTGGTGAGGACGGTGCAGAAACCCTGGCTGAGCGTTATCACACCAGGGTGCTGGGTTCCCTACCTCTGGCTAAGCACATCCGCGAGCAGTCGGACCAGGGGGTGCCGGTTGTGGCGTTTGATGACATGTCAGAGGTAGCCCAGATGTATCGCCATGCTGCGCGTAAGATAGCAGCTGAGCTTTCGCAACTGAACTCAGGCGCTGCGCCAATGATTGAGATCAGCGACGACTGATACTGTGCGTATATAGTGGAAAGTACTGGCAGACCACCTAGGTTTGCCAAGCTCCTCCAGTCTGCTCGCGGTGTGCTCGACGTCTATGCTGCCAGTCGGGCTGATAAATTAACCCACCTTATAAAGTGTATCGATCAGGGGGGGAATACCTCAGAGTACCCGCCGTGTTTCCGGGTTGTACAAAATAACTGTTCTTTCCTGCGTGTATTTACAGCTGAAACCGTTAATTATGGTTAAATCATTAGAGCACTGATTAACTAATAAAATAGCGTTAATTTATGTTCGCATAATCCGCTTTAAGCCTCACAGGAGATTGTCACGTCTCCTTTTATGCCGCTTTTCTTCTTCTTAATAGACGAACCAAAGAACATATCCTATACATTTAGAGATGTATTATTTCGCAGTCTCTGCAAATACCCTGACACGTATGAGCGAAGTGATTCCCCCTTTCTTAATGACCGGGAGGTTGCAGAGCTCACGGAACGAGGGTTGTCAGCCCAGGTGAATCGAAAGACTCAAACACAGAACACCCAGGATGGAGAGTTGTTATATGTGGGGCAGTAATAAAAAATTATTAGCCAGGATCTCCGAGTTAGAGAGTGAGTTATCCACGTACTTTTCAGTACAGGAAATTATGGAAAAAGAAATGCTCTATTTCTCGCTGAGTCAGAATGGAACCATTCTGAAGACTAACTCACGGTTTCTGAAGTCCTGTGGTTATTCCGAAGACGAAATAGAAGGACGAAAAATTAATGAATTTATAAGCAAGGAGTCTTTGGGTAAGCAGCACTGCCAGAAAATGCTCGACAGTATCCATCAATGCAATCACTGGCATGGTGCCCTGCAGTTCAGAATGAAGAGTGGCGAAGAAGCCTGGTACCGTGGTTTTGTGTTACCTAAAGTATCGGTCAAAGGCGGTGATGTTCTGATGCACGTCTATCTGGCTGAACTGACCCGCACCATTTCTAAGTCCAAAGAGCTGGAGGATATGCTGGCAGGCATCGATCGCTCATCTGCAATCATTGAATTTGATCTGAACGGAAACGTACTTAAAGCCAACGAAAACTTCTTAAAAACCATGAAATATAAAATGGAACAGATTGTTGGTAAGCATCACAGGATGTTCTGTGACCCTCAGGAAGCTGAGACTCAGGCGTATAAAGATTTCTGGGCGCGGCTTCGGTCTGGTGAAATGATATCCGAACGGTTCAGACGATTCGATCAACAAGGTAACGAAGTCTGGCTTGAAGCCTCTTATAACCCGATAAGAAAAGAAACCGGCGAATATTATAAAGTGATTAAATTTGCCACCAATATTACCGAGCAGATGAAGAGTGAAAGGATAAACAAAGAAAACTCTAAAATGGCTTACGAGGTATCCAGAAAGAGTGATGCTGACGCCCTGGCAGGTATTGATGTCGTAAACTCAACGATTGAGACCATGGGCGAACTCACTGCGCAAATGGATAAGGCCAGTGATGGAATATCTGAATTGAATGT
>JBPEXS010000087.1:0-2274 GCA_052031325.1 Thalassolituus sp.
CGTGGCTGACGATTAAAATCGCACCGGGGAAATTCTGCAGCGCCATGGCCAGGGCTTCGCGCATCTCAATATCCAGATGGTTGGTGGGCTCATCCAGAATCAGCAGATTAGGGCTTTCCCACGCAACACAGGCCAGTGCCAGACGGGTTTTTTCACCACCCGAAAAGGGCTCAATCACTTCCAATGCTTTATCACCGGAGAAACCAAAGCCACCGAGAAAATTGCGGATTTCCTGATCACTGGCTTTGGGTTTAATGCGCTGCAATGTCAGAGCCGGGGTTGCTTTTACATCCAGTGATTCCAGCTGATGCTGAGCAAAATAGCCGATTTTTAAAAATTCACCATAAGCCTGTTCCCCAGCAATCAGCGGATTATCCTGACACAGGGTTTTTAACAAGGTGGATTTACCGGCACCGTTCGGACCGAGCAGACCTATGCGGTGACCGGGAACGACCGACATATTCACGTTTTCAAGAATCGTCCGTTGCGGATACCCGAGCGTCGCGCGATCCAAGGTCAGTAACGGCGTGGAGACTTTTTCGGCGCAGGGGAATTCAAAGCGGAAGGGCGAATCCACATGCGCCGGTGCAATCAGTTCCATGCGCTGCAGTTCTTTTAAACGGCTCTGCGCCTGTTTGGCTTTGCTGGCCTTGGCCCGGAAGCGCGCCACAAACTGCTCAATTTCTTTGACCCGTGTCTGCTGCTTTTCAAACAGTGTCTGCTGCTGTGCCAGCTTCTCTGCACGGATACGCTCATAAGCACTGTAGTTACCCGGATACAACACCAGCTGCTGCTGATACAGATGCACAATATGCCCTGCCACGGCATCGATAAAATCGCGGTCGTGAGAAATAAACAGCAGGGTGCCGGTGTAACGGTTCAGCCACTGCTCCAGCCACAGAGTCGCTTCAAGATCCAGGTGGTTGGTGGGCTCATCCAACAGCAACAGATCGGACGGCGTCATCAGCGCCTGCGCCAGATTCAGACGGATGCGCCAGCCACCGGAAAAATCCGTCACCGGGCGCTGCATATCGCTCTGCTGAAAGCCCAGACCATGCAGTAACTGCTCAGCTTTGACCGGCACCTGATAGCCCTGATGCGCCTCCATGGCGTCCATCCAGCGGGTCAGTTCGTCATCGCTTTTCGCACTAGCGATCCCGGCTTCGATACGGCGGTAATCGGTATCGCCGTCCATCACATAATCAACCGCGCTACGGCTGCTGGCTTCGGTTTCCTGACGCATATGGGCAATACGCCATTTCGCGGGGATGTCCAGATCACCACCATCCACCTGCAGCTCACCATTCAGCAGGGCAAACAGGCTCGACTTACCGGCACCGTTGGCGCCGATAAGGGCCATCTTCTGGCCATCGTGAATACGCAGGCTGGCCCCCTGTAACAGGAAGCTGGTACCGCGTTGCAGAGAAACCTGATTAAATTCGATCATGTGTAGGAAAAGTGGTGAACATCATGGCAGCGCAGTGTGCCACAGACACGCTGAATAACCCACTGTGGCAATACGCTCTGGAGGTGTATGGCAGACCCGGTCTCGCGCCTGAATTGCTGCGCCTGCAGGATGAGCAGGGTTGTGATGTACTCTGGTTATTAACCGCACTCTGGCTGGGTGAACGGGGCGTCGCGCTGACCAGGGAAGACCTGTCACAACCGCACTATTTGGCCTGTCGCGATGGTCAGATTCTGCCCTTACGGGCTGAACGGCGCGCCTGTGATAAAGCATCAGACCCGGAGCGGTATGAAACTCTGAAACAGGCGGAGCTGAATGCTGAGCAACAGGGGCTGGCACTGCTGTATCAGGCGTTCGAAAGGCGGGAAGCTGATGGAGGAACGGCAGAAGGTAATCTGCAGCTACTCACGGCAGACATACATGAATTACTCACGATACTTCGCAACGCCCCTCAAGGTTAGCGTGGCGGATCAATCGCTCCAGCAAGCGAGGTGTTCACCCGGAACCAGCCAGCAATCGAGTAGCGGTCGCGCTGGGCGGGCAGCACTTCATGCGGGAATTCCTCACTGAGGAATACCACCACAGTGCCCATCAGCGGCGTTACGCGGATGCCTTCAGCGTCAGACTCATCACGGTACAGAACCAGCTCGCCTCCGTCGTCGTGCTGCCAGCCGGGGTTCAGATACACCACTAGCGACAACACGCGGTTCTGCTGGCCTTTAAAGGCATCCAGATGACGGCGGTAAAACTGCCCCGGCGCATAATGGGCAAAGTGGCTTTCGAACGAGAACAGGCCCAGAAACAGCCTC
>JBPEXS010000088.1:0-1302 GCA_052031325.1 Thalassolituus sp.
ACGTAACCATCCCAGCGACTGCTGTTGACGAAGAATTTTTCGAAACTGGCCAGATGTTCGACGGTTCTTCTATCTCAGGCTGGAAAGGCATCAACGAATCCGACATGATCCTGATGCCGGACGACACTACTGCGTTCCTGGATCCATTCACTGAAGACGCCACTCTGTGTCTGCGTTGTGACATCATCGAGCCTTCTACCATGCAGGGTTACGAGCGTGATCCACGTTCTGTTGCCAAGCGTGCTGAAGAGTACCTGAAGTCTACTGGTCTGGGTGACACTGCGTTCTTCGGTCCTGAGCCAGAATTCTTCATGTTCGACGGCATCTCTTTCGGTGCTGACATGCAGGGCTGCTACTACAAAATCGAATCTGCTGAAGGTGCCTGGGCAACTGGCGCAACTCCGGACAGCAGCAAGCTGGGCCACAGCCCACGCGTGAAAGGCGGCTACTTCCCAGTACCACCAATCGATTCTCACCACGACATCCGTGCTGCCATGTGTAACACCATGATGGCCATTGGTCTGGACGTTGAAGTACACCATCACGAAGTGGCGAACGCTGGTCAGAACGAGATCGGTGTTAAGTTCAACACCCTGGTGAAGAAAGCGGACGAAGTACAGATGTACAAGTACGTGATCCACAACGTTGCAGCTGCTTACGGCAAGACCGCTACCTTTATGCCTAAGCCAGTGGTTGGCGATAACGGTTCTGGTATGCACGTTCACCAGTCTTTCTGGAAAGACGGCGAAAACATGTTTGCTGGTGACGGCTACGCTGGCCTGTCTGAAACTGCTCTGTTCTACATCGGCGGTATCATCAAGCACGCTAAAGCACTGAACGCGTTCACCAACCCGTCCACCAACTCTTACAAGCGTCTGATCCCAGGCTTCGAAGCACCAGTAATGCTGGCATACTCTGCCCGTAACCGTTCTGCTTCTATCCGTATTCCTTACGTTGCGTCTCCAAAAGGCAAGCGTATCGAAGCACGTTTCCCGGATCCTACTGCTAACCCATACCTGGCGTTTGCAGCCATGCTGATGGCTGGCCTGGACGGCGTTAAGAACAAGATCCATCCTGGCGATGCCGCTGACAAAGACCTGTACGACCTGGAGCCAGAAGAAGCGGCTCTGATTCCACAAGTGTGTGGTTCTCTGCGTGAAGCTCTGTCCAGCCTGCAGGCTGACAAAGAGTTCCTGACTGCCGGTGACGTCTTCACTGAAGACATGATCGAAGCGTACATCGACCTGAAAATGGAAGATGTATACCGCGTCGAACATACGACTCACCCAGTTGAGTACGACC
>JBPEXS010000089.1:0-2262 GCA_052031325.1 Thalassolituus sp.
CACTGCGCTCTCGCCATTGGTTTATTGCCGACGGCAACGCCGAAGTACAGGAAATCAAAGGTGATGGTGTTGTTGGCGAACAGCCCACCATCGAGCCCGGTGAAACCTATCGCTATTCTTCCGGATCAGTGCTCAGCACTCAGGTTGGCAGCATGCGTGGTTACTATGTGATGGAAGCCGATGATGGCACCCTGTTCCACGCCAGTATCCCGGTGTTCACTCTGGCCTACCCCAACGCCCTGAACTGAGGCGACCATGGCAACCTATGCAATCGGCGACCTGCAGGGCTGTTTCGGTGCGCTGCAGCGCCTGTTAGAACGCATTCAATACAAACCGGGGCACGACCAGCTGTGGTTTGCTGGTGATCTGGTGAACCGTGGCCCGGAGTCCCTGGAGTGCCTGCGCTTCGTGCGCGAACTGGGTGACAGTGCCATCACCGTGCTGGGCAATCATGACCTTCACCTTCTCGCCGTTCATCATGCGGATGCCCGGCTGAAACGCAGTGATACCCTGCAGGCCATTCTTGATGCCCCGGATGCCGATGCATTACTCGGCTGGCTGATGCAGCAACCTCTGGTTCATTTTGATAAAAACAGCAACTGGTGCATGAGTCATGCGGGCCTGCCGCCACAGTGGAGCGCGCCGCAGGCACTAGCACTGGCGGAAGAGGTCAGCACGGCGATGAATGCTGACCCTGTCACGTTTTTCCAGCAGATGTACGGCAACCAGCCGGATGTATGGCAGGATGACCTTCAGGGTGCAGACCGGCTGCGGGTGATCGTCAATTACCTTACGCGTATGCGCTTTATTGACGCCAGTGCGCACCTGAACCTGACCGCTAAAGAAGGTCCTGAGACCGCACCTGAGGGATTTCGTCCCTGGTTTGAATACCCACGCGCCTCTGATGGCACGCGCCTCCTGTTCGGCCATTGGGCCGCTCTTGAAGGTCATACCCATGTGCCGGATATCTGGGCGCTGGATACCGGTTGTGTATGGGGCGGCAGCCTGACCGCACTGCGCCTGGAAGATCAGACGCTGTTCAGCGTAGCGGCAAGCGCCTGATTGCCAGCGGCAGTAATTCGCCCTATCGTAAAGAAAAATAAGGAGGCCACGATGGCATTCAAACGAATTTCCTGTGAACAGGCGCGTGCCCTGTTCGACAACCCGGCCCTGAACGTGGCTGATATCCGTGACTTTAACAGCTATGCACGTAGCCACATCCAGGGCGCTGTGCGTGTTGATAACGGTAACGTGCAGGAGTTTATGCAGGGTGCTCCGAAAGACGCCCCTCTGCTGGTGTGCTGTTACCATGGCAATTCCAGTCAGGGCGCTGCAGGTTTCTTTACAGAACAGGGATATCAGGAGGTCTACAGCCTGGACGGCGGCTTCGAACGCTGGAAAATGGCCGCCCCTGAGTTGTGTGAGCAATAATCTGCTCACATCCCGATTGGCAGGGTTTGGCAGCTCTGATTATTGAAAGAAATGCCTGTTTTCTGTCAGGTATTTCTTTGGCTTTACACACCTTTCCTTAAAATCCCCCAACCTTCCCCTACTTTCCTTTCCTACGCTTTATCAGGCTTTACAGGGCATCTTTACGCAAGCCTGAAACCCGGCCCGCTGCCCCCAATACAGACCCGGCACGAGTGATGCATCTTTACACGTAAAACAGTCAAAGCTGTCATATTTTTGTTGCAAGCCTATGACTGCGAGCCTAAATATATAGAAACCACTGGAGAAAAATTTCACACACTCAAGGCCAATATGTAACCAATACTCCACATTCCGGATATCAGCGACACGAGGTACCACCATGAGCGTATTTGACCGTTTTCAGGAACGTTACCGCGAGACTCAGGAAGAAGTCATGAGTCTTCAGGACTACCTGAACCTCTGCAAAGAAGATCCCACCGTCTACGCAAGCGCCGCCGAGCGAATGCTGATGGCCATCGGTGAGCCAGAGCTCATCGACACCTCCCGAGACCTGCGTCTCAGCCGAATTTTCACCAACAAAGTCATTAAAAGATACCCAGCATTTTCCGAGTTTTATGGCATGGAAGAAGCCGTTGAGAACATTGTTTCTTACTTCCGTCACGCCGCTCAGGGGCTGGAAGAACGCAAACAGATTCTGTACCTGCTGGGCCCGGTTGGTGGTGGTAAATCCTCTCTGGCGGAGCGCCTGAAACAACTGATTCAGAGCATTCCTTTCTATGCCATTAAAGGCTCACCGGTTTTTGAATCGCCACTGGGCCTGTTTGACCCCGA
>JBPEXS010000009.1:0-1073 GCA_052031325.1 Thalassolituus sp.
GCAACAGGATGGCCATGAGCGGCAAACAGAGCCGCCCAGCTGACACCAATCACACCGGCACCCAGAACGGCGGTGTTGAGCGGGGTGTGGTTGGTACTGGTCATTATGATTTCCTGAAGGGTCAGTCTTTCTTGCTGAAATTCAGCTCATCCAGTTCTTTCGTCAGCGCGTGCAGCTTTTTATTGCCGCGCAGCACAATGTCAGTAATCAGCGCGTATGGCCCACGATACCAGGAGAAAATGTTCCAGAACGCAGGGGCAATGACGCTGAAGCTGCGCTTCTCCATCCCTTCTACGGCTTTTGCGGCCAGCTGCTCAGGTGTGATCGGCTTGCGCATAAAGGCAGGGAAAGCCGCGTTAATCATCTTGGTTGCCAGGGCGTGGCCACCGAAGGCGAGCTTGGCAATGGGGGTCGACACCCAGCCGGGGTAGAGCACGCCGGCGGTCGCTTCCGTGCCTGCAAGCTCTGCACGCAGCGCACGGGTCATCTGTTCGACACCGGCCTTTGAGGTGGCGTATGGCGCGTTGGCCATGCCATTGGTAAAGGCATAAACGGAGGAGGTGACCAGCACATAACCGCCGTTTTTCACGATTTCTGGCAGGCAGGCTTTTACGCTGTAGAACACTCCGAACAGGTCGACGTCGACGATCTTACGGAATTCATCCGGATCACAGCTGAACACGGTTGCCGGGTCGCCTTTCCAGGAGATGCCGGCGTTGGCGAAACACACATCCACATGGCCAAAGGTCTCGACGCCTTTGTCGATCACCGCTTTAGTCGCAGCAAAATCCGTCACATCCAGCGCCAGAGGCAGAACGCGGCTGGCTTCAAACTCATTGGCCAGTGTATCGACAGAGGTTTGGGTAATATCGGTCAGGATCAGATTGGCGCCTTTTGCATAGGCCTGGCGCGCGACGGCAGCACCGATGCCACCGGCTGCACCTGTGATGAAAAGCGTTTTACCCTGAAGGCTGTACATAAAAGACCCCTGTTTGTTGTGTTTCTTAGGAAGCCGAACAGTAAACACGGGGTCAGCGTAAGAAAAAAGGTCGTTTAAGGACAAAGCGGTACGT
>JBPEXS010000090.1:0-20876 GCA_052031325.1 Thalassolituus sp.
ACCGGCGTCAGTACCTCGTCTGAGGTGTATCTGGGGACAGGTTCTACTCTTGATCGTCTTCTGGTGAGCTACGACCGCAGTTCTGCAACCCAGGAAAGCGGTGATATCTCTGTCTACAAAGATGGTGTCTCGCTGACTCTGGCGGATGGCACAGAAGAAACCGTCGACAGCGAGATCATCACCACCGGAATGCTCAATAAAGCGGTGGGGGAGCCACTCTACAATTTTTATGTGGATGAAGATGGTCTGCTTAACCGTTGTGTGACGGACAATGTGGCAGAGCCTGAAACCTACCGCGACACCGACGATACCGTCTGGGTGCTGAACTTCCGTGACGTTGTTTATGGGCGTATTGCCATGGAAAACGGCGTCTGGATCATCCGTTATATCGACGGCTCCTGGGAAAGTCTGCTCTGATCTCCTCACCTTCCTGAACCATCCTCCTCAGTCAGTATCTGTGCGTACTGACTGGGCGGTTCGCAGCGGGGCTCACTTGCGTTATAATCCCGCACCATTTTTAAACAGGCGCAGATTTTCTGCGTGAATCGACAGCGAGGCCGGGCCTCGCTGAACTACAAGTACTGAGGCTGAATAATGACAGAATACGTTCAGAAAGGCGGACTCCAGATCGCCCGTGAGCTGTACGATTTCATCAACGACAAAGCAATGCCGGGTACCGGCGTAGATCAGGAAGCATTCTGGTCTTCGTTTGATGCCATCGCCAACGAACTGGCGCCTAAAAACAAGGCACTGCTGGCCAAGCGTGATGATCTGCAGGCAAAGATCGACGCTTACCACTCTGAGCGTAAAGGTCAACCTCATAACGCAGCTGAATACAAAGCCTTCCTGCAGGAAATCGGTTACCTGCTGCCAGAAGGTGAAGCCTTCGAAGCAACGACTGCTAACGTCGAGCCAGAAATCGGCCAGATGGCGGGTCCTCAGCTGGTTGTACCCGTAATGAATGCCCGTTTTGCACTGAACGCAGCCAACGCACGTTGGGGCTCACTGTACGACGCTCTGTACGGCACTAACGTGATCTCTGAAGAAGATGGCGCGACCAAAGGCCCGGGTTACAACAAGGTCCGTGGTGACAAAGTTATTGCCTATGCCCGTGGCTTCCTGAACGAAGCAGCACCTCTGGCAAGCGGCGACCACGCTGACAGCACTGGCTACAGCATCGTTGACGGCGCACTGAAAGTGACTCTGAAAGACGGTTCTGAAACCTCTCTGAAAGACGCGGCTCAGCTGGTCGGTTACAAAGGCGATGCCTCTGCTCCTGAAGCGGTTCTGCTGGTTAACAACGGCCTGCACTTCGAAATCCAGATTGACGCGACCAGCCCGATCGGTTCTACCGATGCTGCTGGCGTAAAAGACGTTCTGATGGAAGCGGCTCTGACCACCATCATGGACTGTGAAGACTCGGTTGCTGCGGTTGATGCCGCTGACAAAGTCGTGACTTACGGCAACTGGCTGGGTCTGATGAAAGGCGACCTGGAAGAGTCCATCAGCAAGGGCGGTAAAACCTTCGTTCGTAAGATGAACCCGGATCGTGAATACACCGGCCTGAACGGTGACACAGTGAGCCTGAAAGGCCGCTCTATGCTGTTCATCCGTAACGTAGGTCACCTGATGACCAACCCGGCCATCCTGCTGGCTGACGGCAGCGAAGTACCGGAAGGCATCATGGACGGCATGATGACCACTCTGATCGCTATGCACGATCTGAAGGGTAACTCACCGTTCAAGAATTCGACTGCAGCGTCTGTGAACATCGTTAAGCCGAAGATGCACGGTCCTGAAGAAGTGGCGTTCGCCAACGAACTGTTCGGTCGTATCGAAGACGCCCTGGGTCTGCCACGCTTCACCATGAAGATGGGCATCATGGACGAAGAGCGTCGTACCACCGTGAACCTGAAAGAGTGTATCCGTTCTGCCAAAGACCGTGTTGTGTTCATCAACACTGGCTTCCTGGACCGTACCGGTGACGAAATCCACACCTCCATGCTGGCGGGTCCTTTCGTTCCTAAGACCGTCATGAAGCAGCAGACCTGGATCAACTCCTACGAGAACTGGAACGTCGACACAGGTCTGGAAACCGGCCTGCAGGGTCGTTCTCAGATCGGTAAAGGCATGTGGCCTATCCCGGATGAGATGGGCATGATGATGGAGCAGAAAATCGGCCATCCTAAGTCCGGTGCCAACACCGCATGGGTTCCGTCTCCGACGGCAGCGACGCTGCACGCTATGCACTACCACAAAGTCGATGTATTCGCCGTTCAGAACGAACTGAAGAGCCGTGAACACGCGTCTGTTGATGACATCCTGACCATTCCTCTGATGACCGCTGAAGAAGCCGCTGCGCTGACTCAGGATCAGATTCAGAAAGAAATCGACAACAATTGCCAGGGTATCCTGGGTTACGTTGTGCGTTGGGTTGATCAGGGTGTGGGTTGTTCCAAGGTGCCTGACATCAACAACGTTGGCCTGATGGAAGATCGCGCGACTCTGCGTATCTCTTCTCAGCACCTTGCTAACTGGCTGGAGCACGGTATCTGTACCCGCGAGCAGGTTGAAGACAGCCTCAAGCGCATGGCAGCCATCGTAGACGGCCAGAACGCTGCTGATCCGGCTTACATCGCCATGGCTCCAGGCTTTGACGGTATCGCCTTCCAGGCTGCTTCTGACCTGATCTTCAAAGGTAAAGAGCAGCCAAGCGGCTATACCGAGCCACTGCTGCACGCTTACCGCCTGAAGTTCAAGGCGCAGTAAGACTGCAACTGCTACACTGAAAAAGCCCGGCGAATACCCGGGCTTTTTTCTTATGGGCTGAAAATTTTTAGTGTAAAAGCCCGGTAAAACAAAAAACACCTGTCTGTTTTGGTTCTCTTAGCATTTAGAATGACAGGTTGATCTTTATGGATAATGAACTTCAGGCATGGCTGTAATGAAAATAACAACACACGCTCAATTCAGAACCCTGGCAGTGACCTTGTTGATGTCATCGCTGGCGGCTTGCAGTGGCAACAACTCTTCTTCGAAAACCGTTACGCCTCCCACGGAGACCGTCAAACTCAATGGCTATGTCAGTGCCGATTCTGAAAATGCCCGGGTAACGGCCGCTGAGCTGGATTACGAAGGCCAGCCTGAACGAATTGTCGATGACAACACCGGAGAAACGGTGTTCAACGGCTATTTCACTTTTACCACCGACACGGGTCGTTATGACGTCTCGCTGGATGAAGAGGCACAGGGTGAACCTGTAATCCTCGTTGCTACCAACGAAGACGAATCTGCGACCGCCATCTGTCAACTCACCGCCGGGTGTGGTGATGTGGCCTGGCTGGAACGCTTTGCACTTGACCCTGATTTACAAATCCGCTCTGCGGTGGGTGAAGCAGCTGAAGGCATGCGCATCAACATCAACTGGCTCACCGACCTTGCCAGTACGCTGGCCACGACGGTCTACATTGATGTTGACGGTGATGGCGATACCGAAACCAGTAAAACCGGGTTTTATTCGGAATACTCCATCGAGCTGTCCAACCTCCATGTAGATGAACTCTTTAACATCAGTGATGTGATCTCAGTGACTCCGGTCCTGCCTTCAGAGATGACACAGGAAACGGACATGGCCGGAAACCTGCTGGTTGAAGCTATGTATTACGGCGCGCTGATCGCGGGTATTCAGCAGATTGCCTTTGATGAAGGTCAGACCTACACCGAAACCATCGATGAGCTTGCGGTCGAATTCCTCAGCAACAGTGGGCAGCTGTACGAGCGCGATGACTCTTCACCACGCCTGACTATGCACCGTATCTATTCTGCAGCCGCACAGGTGCTGGACGACAACATCACTGTTCGCCGTAACAACAACGCGCAGGTGCATGACGAAGCCGATCAGGTCTCTGAAGATCTCCATGCACGCATTGATGCTTTTGTGGACGGTCGTCTCACCGAGGTCGACATCGATGTCCCGGAAACGCTGGCTAGCTGGTCCTCTGACATTGAAGAAGCCAAAATTTTTATTGATGACCTCAATGAGCGCTTCCTCAATTTTGACGGTGATGATCCGGAGAAAGAAAGCTTTATTCCCGGTAGTTTTGCCGATGAGCTCGATGCCTATTACGACGGCCATACGGAGTACTTCAACTCGGTAAGCCCGAACCTGGATGCCGCACTGCGCCGTATTCTGGATGCCACGACGTACTTTGTGTCCTGCCTCAATGACGATGACGGAGAAGCAGGCTGTAATTCAGACCTGGCACAAAGCGGTTTTGTCTGGGATGGGGCTGATGAAACGCTGACGGTTGATGGTGATCTGGTACTGCGCTGGGAGCCTGCTTCCATCAACGCCGCTCTTGAAAGTGATGATCAGTACTTTGGTTTTGATATCTTTACTGAGGGCAGCCTGAGCATGGCGGCCACTGCCGATTCAGATGCTGTGAACCTGACCTGGAAAACAGAGCAGAATTCAGTGGATGAAGAAGAGATTCCTCACCTGCGTCTGATTTACGCCAATACCCATGCCGTACCGCCGGCGTTTAATGTTGTCGAGCCAGAAGGTATTGACGTGGCCTGGCCGTCACTGACGCTTGATCCGGTGTCGGTTAACGGTGACAGCACAGAACTCGAAATCCTGTTTGAGACCAGTCTGTTTGGTGTTGATGATCCCTTCAATGACAGCCTTGAGCGTCGTTTTAACGTGACTGCTGTGGTGTTCTGGGTGCGCTCACTGGGCGAATCTCAGGGTGAAACCACAGTGAATGGAGAGACCGTGTCTCTGGCGGATCAGAGCGCTCTGGTCAGCGAGCTCTCTACCATCAACGGTACGGCTTTTTATCCCGATACAAAGTGGCCGGAGTTCGATAACTTTTTTGTATCCCGCCCCGATGATGAGCTGGTGTTCAGTGTGGAAGACATGATGACCTTGTACATCGCCACCGAAACCGTGAATGTCGGCACCGAAGAGTCGCCAGAAAACGTGACCGTTGAATATGTGGACCTGGATGTTGAAGGCACCGCCCTGGTTCGCATCCGCGTTTACCCGACGGAAGCCGACGTGACTGAAATCCAGACCTGCTCACTGGAAGAAGCCGCAAACCCAGCAGATCGTGAAGTTCTCGCCTGTGGTGACCGTATTGAGCTGTCTGGAGAGTATGACGTCGATACTTTCCTGAATAATGGCTACGAAGAGGGAACACTCAACCTGCAGGAAGTCCCGGCTCACGGCGCTTACACCATTGATATGTCCTCGATTGAGAACGATGATGGCAGCCTGCAGACGCTGCCGCGTAACCAGCTGATTGGTCCGTTCGATGGCACATTGGGTACCGATAACGTTTATCGTCTGGGTATCAATAACCTCTACTTCTCAGCTACGACTTCCCTGTACGACGGTGCCGATGACCGCCTGGTACCGACGATTGTGCAGGGCACTCTGGTGCGCCGGGTGAAAGACTACTTCGAAGCGTCTCTGATTTTTGGCTACGACTACGAGTATCTGGTCAGCAGTGTGGCTGCGGGTGAAAATGCTCAGAGTTTCAGTGTAGGCTACGCCATTCAGTACGACGAAGAAACCGGTTTCAATGTCGAAATCGGCTCTCTGGTGGTCTACCGCACCGGAGTGACTCTGTTTGGTGGCAACGAGTCACTTGGCCTTTCCAGTACCTCTCGGGTGGAATATGAGCTGGGTGAAGCGGAAGTTTCCTGTGGTGCCTATAACCGTGATGAAAATGTCTCTGCAGGAGGTTGTGAGGCCGTCGCTTACGTCACTTACCGCGGTTCCCTGATGGCGACCGTGCGTGAAGAGCGCGAGGGTGTGTACATCGTTCGCTTTGTTGATGGCACCTGGACCATGCTGGGTGATGGCTGATTCAGACCATGCGTTATCTGACATCATTGTCGTGGCTGCTGGCGGGGTTATCGGCAGCCAGCTCTGTCTCTGCCGCTGAGACGGCCGAGGCGTATTTTCACTCCTCGTTTGAAGCCAGCTCTGAGCCAGTTCCCATCCATGACATGATTCATGGTTGGGAAGGTTCGGTTGACCCCGGTGAATACGCCTTTGGTGATGCCTTTATCCGCGCCGGAGTGCGTACTCAGGGCTTTGTGCTTGGCCTTGAACGGCGCTACTTCTATTCCATGCAGTTCACTCCGGAGACCGTTGCCTGGTATCTGGAACTGGACCGCGGTATTGAAACCACGAAAGCGAGTGATATCTATCTCGACGTTCAGTCGTTCGATGGCCGCGGAGTCACCGGCGGGTATGAGTTTTCCGGGGACCAGTGGTCTCTGACGCCTTTATTTACCCTCTACAAAATTGGCCACTACCAGTTCGGACGTGCCGATGGAGTCACCAGCCCTGGGGAGGGTATCGACGCCTCAGTATTCCTGCGCTATCACTTCGATGAAGATAAGATTCTGGATTATCGCGCCGAAGAAGGTGACCGCTTCGGATATGCCCTGTCACTGCAGGGCAGCTGGTCACACGACTCGGGTGTCTCGGTGAATATCGAAATCCGTGACCTGTGGAATCTGCTGGAGTTCAACCAGGCGTCTTCCCGCCTTGGTTGCGTGAATTTCGGCAGTGTGGATGAAAATATCTGCGATTTCGGTGAAAGCTCCGCTGAGGGTAAAGACGGTAATGAAGACTTCACTGCCAGCATTCCCATGACCCTGGTCGCTGAGGTGGATTACCAACCGCACCTGATCAGTGCTGGCATCTTCTGGCACGATCACTATCAGCGTTTTACTTTGGGGAAAGGCTGGGTGCTGCAGGATAAATACCGGGTCGACGCGCTGGCAACCAGCCTGAAACAGGTCGGAGTACGATTCACTCATCAGTCGCTGTCGCTTCAGGTTCTTACCGATGACCTGCGTCCACACTTTGCCCGTGATGCTCACCTTGAGCTGAGTTACCGCTACGCCTGGTAAGCCATTGGGCTACCTGATTTGTCCCTCCGTTGTTGAATACGACTGTAATCCCTGTGACCGCTCAGGCCAATTAGTATCAACAGCTACAGCCAAATCCGTTATGATTCCCCGTTAGTCTTTCATTGTCTGATCAGGGCAGAGTACCGGTGTCTGATTATTCCCGGTTTACTGTCACTGCAGATGGTTTTTTTACACGTTACAGGTTGTGCTCACGGGTAGTGCCCGCAACCTTTTGGATACCCCATGTACCTGGAGTACTTTGGTTTACAGCGTCTGCCGTTCACCATTTCACCTGACCCCGACTTTCTGTACCCGTCACCCGGGCATCAGGAGGCCCTGGCACACCTGAGTTACGCTCTGACGGATCAGGGTGGCCTGATCTGCCTGACCGGTGAGGTTGGTACCGGCAAGACGACACTCTGCCGTGCCTTGATGGCGTCGGTGCCTGAAGGCGATCATATTGCGTATATATTCAACCCGCAGTTGTCACCGTCGGAATTGCTGGAAAGTCTCTGTGATGAATTGCACATCGAGTACGCCAGTGGTCTGTCTCTGCGCGAACTGTATCGCGTGCTCTACATGGGTCTGCTGAAGTTCTACAGCAATAATCAGCGTGTTATCTGTGTCATCGATGAGGCGCAGGTGATGTCACCCGCTCTGCTGGAACAGGTTCGTCTGCTCACCAACCTCGAAACCAACACTGAAAAGCTGCTGACGCTGGTGCTGGTTGGCCAGACTGAGCTTAAGGAAATTCTTGAGCGTCACGAACTGCGGCAGATGAATCAACGCATCACTGCACGTTATCACCTTGAACACCTGACACTGAACGAGACTGCTGCCTATCTGGCCCACCGTATTCAGTGTGCGGGCGGTGGCCGTATGCTGTTTGATCAGGCGGCGATTAAAGTCATCTGGCAGAACAGTATGGGTGTGCCACGCCTGATCAATAGTATGGCCGACCGGGCGCTCCTGGGGGCCTACTCCGGCAATCAGCCCTTTGCTGATGCCACCATTGCACGTCGTGCCGTTATTGAGGTCAGTGGCGCCGAGCGCAAACCTTTGATGACCCCGAGGAAACTCAGCCCGAATAAGTCTAGTACCAGCGCGACTGCCAGTGCGGCTTCTGAGTCCCGCCCGGTTATCCTGCCGGTTGTCGTGGTGATTCTGCTTCTTCTCGTGATGGCTTTGGCTGGCTGGGTAGGCTACCGCTTCTGGTCTGGCAGTGACCTGTCGGCCGGGGCAGATATTGAAAGTTCCTCGCCAGCTTCAGCGGTTGCCAACGGCTCTGCTCAAACTGGAACCACTGATGGCAAAACTCAGGCATTCCGCGAACTGGCGTCCCAACAGGGGCTGGATGCCAGCAACTGTGGTGAGCTTCAGGGAACCGGCTGGAACTGTCTTGAAGTAGAATGGCCACTGAATGAAATCCGGTCTTTCGGACAACCCGCGCTGACCCTGTCGGGGGGCGACTGGCAGATGCTGTCATCTGCCGTGCGTCGCTACGACGGCCGGGCCATTCTGCTGTGGCAACCACCTACAGGATATGTCGGTCTGGTGCGTCCGGGCGATCAGTCACCGGTCGTCGCCTGGGTCCGCCAGCAGCTGGATGCCAACTGGGGGCAGGGCTGGACATCCATCGGGCCCTCTGGCGTGCGGGTCGAAATGGACCCGAAGTTTTATGATCCGCTACTGCAGAAAGCGGTGGTCGACTTCCAGCTGCAGAATGCTCTGGACCCGGATGGCATTCTGGGGCCACGCACTTTGCTTCATCTGATGAAGGAAAGCTGATGTCGTTTATTCTGGATGCACTGAAAAAATCTCAGGAAGAGCGTGAACAGCGTCAGTCACCTCCGGGTACACTGGCAGCCAGCTTTCAGCCTGTTTATCCGGAAGACGATGCCATCGCCTCGCGCCCTGTCTGGCTGTGGTTGATTGTGGCCCTTCTGGCGACGGTGGCGGTTCTGCTACTGCTGCTGTTGCTGACTCTGAAAGACAGCCCGAACCAGGTAGTTGTTTCAGAACCGCTACCCCTGTCGCCGGGTTCTAAAAGTGCCACTGCCTCAAACACTGTTGCGCCAGTCACTGTTGCGCCTGCACCAGATCAAGCCGAAGTGGTGCTGAAAGCCAGCCCACCACCGGTTGTTGTCGCGGCTCCTGTTGTGGGTCCTGATGTGGGTCCGGTAGCAGCTTCAGCTTCTGGGGCAAAGTCAGCCCCTGAACCTGTAAGGTCTCAACCGGCGACATCGACTCAATCTGTGACAGAGCCTGCCCAGGCAACTTCAGCCAATGTGGATAAGCCTGACGATTCCCTGCAGACCGTACAGGAATCTCCGGCGGTCGATGTGCAGCAGACACCGCCGTATCAGGTTCTGAAAACCATTCCCGATCTGGAAATCACCGGACACCTCTACAGTACCCTTGCGGATAAGCGTTATGTGAACATGAATGGCCGGGTCTGGCATGAGGGTGATTATCTCAGTGAACAGATCCGTATCAGCAGCATCACCCCAGACGGTCTGATTCTCGATGCCGGTGGCTGGAAAATTGCCGTTGGCCGTTCGCAGGGATGGCAGGCACTGCGCTGATGCTGACCACGGAGCTGAAAGAACAGATTCAGGGTATGTACCGCGAGTGCATCAAAGCCATGTCCCTGAAACCGCGCTATGGCCAACGCCATATGATCGCAGCCATTGCCCGCTCTCTGGGTGAAATTCATGAAGGCGATGATGGCTCACGCGATAACCAGGCGGGTATCTCCGTGGTCGAAGCAGGTACTGGTACCGGTAAAACCCTCGCTTACCTTCTTGCGGCTCTGCCGGTTGCTTTGGCCAAAGAGCGAAAGTTGCTGGTTTCTACCGCTACGGTGGCCCTGCAGGAGCAGATTCTTAACAAAGATCTGCCAGCACTGCAGAAACACCTCTCAGCGCCATTCAGCTTTGCCCTGGCGAAAGGCCGGGGGCGATATCTGTGTCTGCTTAAACTCGATAAATCCTTGCAGCAGTTGTCCGGAATGTTGTCGACCGTGGATCTGTTTGAGCAGACGCCGGAAGAAAAAGACAAAGCGCTCTACGAATCCATGCTGACCAGTTTCGGCAAAGGGGAGTGGGACGGCGACCGCGACCGCTGGCCGGAAGAGATCGAACACAGCCAATGGTCCCATCTCACCGCAACACACCGTGAATGCTCCAACCGTCGTTGCGCCCACTTTCAGAACTGCGCCTTCTACAAAGCCCGGAACAGCATGGACGAGGCGGACATCATTGTTGCCAACCACGATCTCGTGCTGGCCGACCTGTCCCTCGGCGGTGGTGCGATCCTGCCGCCACCAGACCGCACCATTTACGTATTCGATGAAGGCCATCATCTGGCTGATAAGGCACTCAAGCACTTCCGTATGGAAATGGGTGTAAAAGCCCAGCGTCAGTGGCTGAAGCAGGTTGAAACTGGTCTTGAGCAGTTCATCAGTCAGGCCGGTATGCCTGCCGGGCTGGAGCGGGTGATGTCCGAAGCGCCAGAGCATCTGCGTACTCTGACTCAACAGGTCAGTCTGCTGTGGCCTCTGGTGCTGGATCTGATGGGGGAAGAGGACCGGCAACGTTTCAGTTTTGGCCGTACACCGGAGGCGCTGCGTGATCTGCTGACGACGCTGCGCGCGCCACTGGACCCGGTTTATCAGTGTCTGGATAAGCTGAATGACCTGTTGCAGAAGTCTCTGGACCCGAAGGAAGAAGGTTTGCTACCCAGAGATATTGCCGAGAACTGGCAGGCTCCGGTGGGCATCATGCTTGCCCGGGCCGAGCAGATGTCGGAAGCATTGTCCTGGCTGGCCACAGAAGAGAAAGAGGATGAGCTCCCTGTAGCGCGCTGGCTGACCCGTACGCCTTATGGTGAAGACTGGGATATTGTGCTCAGTGCATCGCCGATTTCCGTGGCGGATCAGCTACGCCAGAACCTCTGGAGCCGCTGTTATGGCGCGGTGGTGACATCCGCGACGCTGACCGCTCTGAACAGCTTTAATACGTTGCAGTGGGAATCCGGTCTGCCACGCTGGGCGAGCTATGAACGCGTCGCCAGCCCGTTCAATTATCAGGAAAACGGAGAGCTGCAGGTCGTTCAGCTGAACTCTGATCCTAAGAGCGAGCAATTCGGTGACGATGTTCATGAGTGGCTGGACCAGCAGGTGAATCTCAGTGGTGCCACCCTGGTACTGTTCAGTTCGCGGGTGCAGCTGGAAGCCGCTCGTGATCGCTTTTTACGGGACTGGAAAGATGAGCTGCTGTGTCAGAACTTTCTGCCTAAAGCTGAGATCATCCGCCGCCATAAAGCCCGCGTGGATGAAGGCAAAGGCAGTGTGATTTTTGGCCTTGCCAGCTTTGCCGAAGGCATCGACCTGCCCGGCGATTACGTGACTCATGTGGTGATTGTGAAAATCCCGTTCGCTGTGCCGGATGACCCGATCCAGGCAGCCATCAGTGAGTGGATGGAAAGCAGTGGCCGTAATCCATTCATGGAGCTGACCTTACCGGCTGCATCCATCCGCCTGATACAGGCCTGTGGCCGTCTGATCCGTAAGGAATCCGATACCGGACGGGTAAGTATTCTCGATAAACGCCTGACATCCAGCCGTTATGGCCGTCTGTTGATTGAGGCGCTGCCGCCATTCCGCCGCATACCGGGCTGACGTTGTAAGTTATCCCGTTATTCATCAGGTCTGACGGGCGTGGCGCAAGGTGTGTTGCAAAGTAGGGTGCGGAGTGGCTTGTAAGACAGGGGTTTCAGGGAGTGCCTGTTAAAAAACCGGCTGACCAGCCGGCATTATGCCCGGCTGATCAGGGGTTCAACAGGAGTGCTCAGGCGAGACGCGCGGCAAACTGGCCGGCGGTTTTCTCATCAGTATCACGCAGCAGCAGGAAGTGTTCGCTCAGATAGCGGATCAGGGCTTCAGCTGCAGCCATGTCACGTTGCACGATCAGGCATCGGATGTGTTTTTTCTCGCGGCCAAGAATGCGAACGTGGTATTCGTAACCTGTTTCCGGGATTTCCAGGAACAGAGTGTCAGTATCTTCTGTCAGGCTCAGATCAACCGGGTTGATTTCCAGAGCACAGCCGCTGAAGTTAATGTCTTCAATGCGGACGGTGTGCTCTTTGCCAGTCGCACGGTCGAACAGACGATAAGGCTGTTCAAGCGGGCGGTGACGCGGCTGCAGGCGCTGGTTGGCAAAGTCATAACCCTGTGGATCATACATTTCAACACCGTCGATGCTGTGCATATCCTGATCAAGCATGAAGCGGCCAACAACCTGAGTCGAGGCTGACTTCTGTTCGAACTGCGCCAGGTGGTCGGCATTATGAATAATGGCCAGGCGGGCATTGCGGCACTGACGGGCCACCGCAGCGTTTTCCTGCGGCAGGGTAAAGTTATCGTATTCACCGGTTGCGATCAGAGTGTCGCACTCAGGGAAGCGCTCGAATCCTTTGAAACGCAGCAGACGACGGGTGTTCTGAGCGTAGCGCTGACGTTCGTTGTCGTTCAGGCGGGCAATCTGGCGCCACAGCAGACGACGGTAAGTTGCGCTGATCTGAGTATCTTCAATCCGGTTGTGGTTGATCAGGCTGCACACAGCCGAGGTAGCAAACGCATCCATATCACCGGAATCCAGCAGCTGCAGGGAATCTTCCAGCAGGGTGATCAGGCTGTCGCGACGGAAGCAGGTAATACCTGAAAGCAGCAGACGATCGATCATATCCGGGTATTTGGCGGCAAACAGGGTTGCCATGGCGGAGCCGTAGCTGACACCCATCAGCTTGACCTTGCTGACGTTCTGAGCACACAGGAAACCTGCAATCAGATCCGCGAAATCGTCCATTTCCAGTTCAGGAGCCAGCTGATCATTGCTGCCCTGTGAAGGCATGTCAGCCAGGATGACAGGGCACTCAGGCAGAACCTGCTCTACTTCATTACGGAAAGAAGAAAAACTCTGGAATGCTCCCCCAAGGAACATAACAGGTGTTTTGTGCTCGTTCTCTGGCGCAGAAAAGGCCAGATACTCAATGCGGTAGTCCCCGGTTTTCTGAATCTGGGCTGGCTTTTTCAGCTCTGCAGGTGAGTAAGTTGAAAACTTCATACCTTTGCCTCGGTTAGATACTTCTAATTTTTATTATGTAGTGACTGTAAATGATAAATAGACAGAAAGCCATAGGTGTATGCTTTCTTTACAGTTTGTTGAGAGTGTCTAGCAAAACCCCCGTTATTGCACTCAGTTGCACTCAATTCCCACCCGGTGTGTTGATACTGATACTGATGTTATCAGGAGTAACACTGACACCGATCTCACCGCCCGGTGTGGCGAAAGTGGTAGGCGCATAGCCGCTGGAGTTTTGTATGGTCAGCTGAAAGCCGCTGCCACCCTGTTCTGTAAAGAGCAGGTTGTTGCCGCTGGCCATGTCGATACCGGTCGGAAACTGCAGATTGCTGTAATCAATCGGCGCACCCGCTTCCAGCCCCAGAATCTGACGCAGGAATTCATCATTAACATGGCGGTCCTGATCCAGGTCTGGTGTCTGAATGGAAAGCTGCTGAGCGGCTTCAAGCAGATATTGCTGTTGCTCAACCGTCGACAGTTGATTGTACGCCTGCATCTGGATGGCCAGCTCGGTATCGCTGGCGACGGTGTCACCTTCTGAGTAGGTTTCGTCAATCGGGAACACCGTAATCAGAGCGCGGATGATTTTCTTCATCTCATCTTCTTCGGCTTCACGGACGATCACCGTGGTGTCCCTGATGTAGGCTTCGGTCATTTCTTCCGGCGGAATTTCAGTGATCTCAGCATGAGCCAGCGGGGCGCTTAACAACAGACCAGGAAGCAGAATACCGGGGAGCAGTGCCAGGGCGGGTGATGTAACACGGCGAGCATTTGCCGGCAGCGTTTGTGCAATACAGGTGTATGAATTCTTTATCATTTTCCATGTCCTCTGTGTTTGCGTTCTGTTGCACACAGAGAGTCAGTGTGACGCATCTGTACGGGTATGAGCAACTCTGAAGAGTATAGGTTGGCGATGCCTGATGACAGTGTGTTTGCGTATTACTGACGAAACAAATGGTAACCGCAGACGTTACTGTACAGGTGTCATGAAACATTCCTTCACAACCCAGGTCAGACAGCATTACGCCGCCACTCAATGGGTCGCATTCCCCCGGATTCTCAGGCACACTGGCGCCACTTCGTAGAGCAAATCGTGTTATGTCGTCTTCATCTACCCGTCTGGCCCTGCGCATTGGCCTGCGTTACCTCTCCGCCAAGCGTCGCAATAACTTCATTTCGTTTATCTCGCTTTCTTCCATGATCGGTATGACCCTGGGGGTTGCTGTGCTGATTCTGGTGTTGTCGGTTATGAACGGCTTTGACCGGGAACTGCGGGAGCGCATTCTCGGCATGGTGCCTCATGCTGTGCTTTATGAGTACGGTGGCATCGAAGACTGGGAAGTTCTAGCAGTGCGTGTAGAAGGATTCCCCGGCGTGGAGGCGGCCGCACCTTTGACCCGTTTGCAGGGTATGCTCGGCTACGCTGGTCGCGTTCAGGGCGTCATGATTGACGGTGTTGAGCCGGATGCGGAAGGGCGGGTGTCTATTCTGCCTCAGCATATGACCGCAGGCTCGGTCGACTCTTTGCAACCGGGAGAATACGGCATCGTCATCGGTGAGATTCTTGCCCGGCGTCTGGGGGTTACCCTCGGCGATAAAGTGACCCTGATGCTGCCCGAGGCGACACTGTCTCCGGCGGGTGTTCTGCCACGCATCAAACGTCTCACCATCACGGGTATCTTTTCTGTGGGGGCTGAGCTCGATGGCAATTATGCCGCCATTAACGTGCAGGATGCCGGTAAGCTGGCCCGCCTGGAGGGCAAAGTGCAGTCGCTGCGTGTGCGCTTTACCGACCTGTTTGATGCGCCACGGGCCATCTGGGAAATCGTCGGTACGCTGGATGGCCGCTACAGCGGTGCAGACTGGACCCGCACCCATGGTAATCTGTTTCAGGCCATCCGCATGGAGAAAACCATGATTGGTCTGCTGCTGCTGATCATCGTGGCCGTCGCTGCATTCAATATTATCTCTACGCTGGTAATGGTGGTGACTGACAAACAGGCGGATATCGCCATTCTGCGTACCATGGGGGCCAGCCCCGGCACCATCATGAAGATCTTTATGTTCCAGGGCATTATGATCGGCCTGATCGGTGTGACGCTCGGGACGTTATTGGGTGTGTTGGGGGCTCTGACTATTTCGGATCTGATTGCCGCGATTGAAAAGCTGTTCCACTTTCAGATTCTCAGCTCCGATGTGTATTTCATCAGTTATCTGCCCAGCCAGCTGTTGTGGTCTGATGTTGCTGTGGTGGTCGGTTCGTCATTCATGATCAGCTTCCTGGCTACGCTTTACCCATCCTGGCGAGCATCACGAATTCAACCAGCGGAGGCCCTGCGTTATGAATAATCCGGCTACCGTTCTGTCTGCCGAGGGTCTGACCAAAACCTACCGCTCTGGTCCACAGTCAGTGACCGTCTGGGAGGATGTGGACATTGAAATTCTGTCCGGTGAATCGGTCGCCATTGTCGGTGCATCCGGTTCGGGTAAAACATCGCTGCTCAATGTGCTGGGTGGTCTCGATACCCTGGATGCCGGGCGGGTTGTGATTAACGGACTGGATATCCAGACCTTATCCGGTGAGCAACGCACCAGACTGCGCAACAGTGATATTGGCTTTGTGTATCAGTTTCATCACCTGCTGCCAGAATTTACGGCGGCTGAAAATGTGATGATGCCTTTGCTGCTGGCCGGCGTGCCGGAGAAACAGGCCTATCAGAGAGCCATGGCCTGTCTTGATGCCCTGAAAATGACCGGGCGTGAAAGCCACAAACCGTCTGAGTTGTCCGGCGGTGAGCGTCAGCGTACAGCGATTGCACGTGCTTTGGTGAATGAGCCACGCCTGGTATTGATGGATGAACCCACCGGTAATCTGGATCAGGAAACTGCCGCAGAAGTGGAGCATCTCATTGATGAACTGCGTTCATCTCTTGCAACGGCATTTATCCTGGTCACGCATGATCGTGAACTGGCCCGCCGTATGGACCGGGTTTACCGCCTGGTCGACCGTAAACTTCAGCCTTCTGACTGATCCTGACGCAGCCGGCGGATCATCTGCCGGTGTTGCCACTGGCGGCGGATATGCAGCCGCCACATCAGGTGAATGGCAAAATAGCTGATCACCGCCAGTACAATCCCCGCCAGCAAAGAGCCTGCGAGCAGAGGCGCCCAGATGTGACTGAGCTCTTCCAGTAGCCAGTGCATCGACAATTCAATACTGAAGTCCGTTACCGGCATACCCAGCAGTTGCGTGCCCAGCAGATAGGTACCATAGAAAATGGGTGGTATGGTGACCGGATTACTGATCCACACCAGTGTCACAGAGATGGGGACATTGGCATTGATGTAGAGCGCAAGCAGTGCTGCAATCAGCATCTGAAACGGAACTGGCAGAAACGCGGTAAATACGCCGATCAGGAAGGCCCGTGCCACACCCCGGCGATTGATATGCCACAGGTAGGGCTTGGCAAAAAAAGGGGCAAGCAGTTTCAGGGAAGGAGACTGTTGCACCTTTTCCGGAGAAGGAAACAGACGCTTGAAATAGTGTTTGGGCATGCCCACCGCCAGTTGTTCAGAGCGGGACGAATTATGCCCACATCGCCAGGGAGTGGCAATGTATCTCAGAATATCCCTGCTGGTCATGGCTTTGATGGCCGGTACTTTACTGACGCCAGAGCAGGCACTGTGGGCTTCTGGTGCCTTACTCATCGCCCAGCTTGTCTCGGTTACATGGCTGAACCGGTCTCTTTCCTGGGGCTGGTTGGTGATTCTTATGCTGGCGCTGGTCTGGTCCAGCGGCTTTGTCACACAGCAGATCCATCATCGGCTGCCATTGAGTCTGCATGGAGAAGAAGTGAACATCCGTGGCTGTGTGACGGGCATACCGCAGACCATGCGCTCAGAGCTGACTGGCAGGCGCTACTCAAAATTTTCTTTTCGACTGCACCCTAACCAGCTCAGTCCAGCGGGCTTACGTCAGGTTCGTCTCAACTGGTATGCCACGGGCGAATCATCACCGGCAATACTCAAGGCCGGTGACTGTTATCGTCTCGCGGTTGTTCTGCGCAGCCCGCGCAACCTGGCCAATCAGCTGCCGTTCGATTACGAAGCTTACCTGCTGTTCAGGGGCGTGGATGCCAGCGGCTATGTAAAAAGGGCACAGCGACTGAGCTACTTTCGCGAGATCCCCGATCGCGACGTAACGGTAAGAGAAGCTCTGCTTGGGCATGTGGCAGAAAGCATTCCGGCACCGGCATCGGTGTGGATTACCGGGCTGATTTTCGGCGACGGTTCCGCGTTTACAACAGAGCAGTGGCAGATCGTGCGCGATAGCGGGACTCTGCATCTGTTGGTGGTTTCTGGCCTCCATGTGGGTCTTGTGGCCATTGCCGGTTACTGGCTTGGCTGGCTGGTGCAGCGGGCTTTGCTGCTGTTCCGTTCAGGACGACTGGCGACTACAGTCTCTGTGTTTCCGGCCATGATAGCGGCGTTCATGGCCACGCTTTATCTGTACCTTGCCGGTGCAGGTATCCCACTGCTGCGGGCCTGGCTGATGGCGATGTTGGGCATTCTGATGTTTACATCGGCTCGTCGATTCCGCCCGACCTTTCTTCTTTTACTGGCGGCACCCGGGGTCTTATTCATCAACCCACTGGTCTGGACGCAGTCGGGCTTCTGGTACTCATTTGCCGCCGTACTGGCGCTGATAGCGGTCTTTCGCGGACGTAAGTCGGGCTGGATACAGCCCTGGTTACTGCCGCAACTGGCCATCTTTTTTATGCTGTTGCCGGCCACTCTTTTCTGGGGCCAGCCCGTAAACCCGGTTCAGATTATTGCCAATGCACTGGCTGTGCCTTTGCTGAGTCTGTTGTTATTGCCGCTGACCATTTTCTGTCTGATCTGGCCAGTCCCTGTGTTAACCAATGCTCTGGCAAAGCTTGATCAGGGATTCTGGTGGTCGTTGGAGTACCTGTTGAGCCTGCCGGTTGCCGACATTCATCCTCAAGGTGGCTTGCTGTTCTTTCTGATACTGCTGCTTTGGGTGACTCTGATGGTGCTGTTCATCAGAGGAGCCCGGGCGCGTGTGGTGGTACCGGGGAGTGTGCTGGTTCTGGCGCTGATGAGCCGGGCTCCGTCAGCAATGCCAGGCGTCTGGCTGTTTGACAGTGGTCAGGGGCAGAGCCTTCTGGTGACCGGCGAAGATGCCAGTCTGCTGATTGATACAGGCCCCAGCTTCTCAGCATCGTTCAGTATTGCGGGAGCCGTAGTACTTCCCTGGATGACACGGGCGGGAGTTACGGATCTGGATCTATTGATCATTTCCCACAGTGACCATGACCATGCCGCAGGATCTGAAGAAATTCTGAATGCGGTAACGGTCTCTCAGGTGCTTGCCGGTCAGCCTGAATCCTTGCCGGGCAGTGGCAGCTGTCATCAGCAGGGTAGGCGGATGATGTCCGAACATCTGTCACTAGTGTTTTTTAACAGCGGTATCCGTCAGCCGGATAAAGATAACGACGCCAGCTGTGTGGTGCAGATTCACTGGTACGACCAGCGCATTCTGGTTCCGGGCGATATTACCGCCGAGGCTGAGCGGAGGCTGGTTTTACGTTACGGTGAGCAACTGCGCAGCGAAGTGCTGGTTGCAGGGCATCACGGCAGTAATACCAGCAGCTCTGCCGCCTGGCTTAAAGCCGTAGCGCCGCAGCAGGTTTGGATCAGTGCCGGGTACCGCAATCGATTTGGGCATCCTCATAAAGCTGTCCTGCAGCGTATTAAAGAAAGCGACGCTGAGGTACTGGTCACGGCGGATAGCGGCCTGATCCGGCTCTACCCGGACGGCTCACACACCACGGCGCGGTCTGGCTGGCAGCCGCCGTGGCGTCAGTGATCTGCGGGTATGTTTCCCGTAAAAGCCTTATGCTAGAGTAGCGCCCGGCATTGTTGAGGACGTGTCATTTATAGGAGCCAGTGTTTGCGAGCCAGTGTTTGTGAATCATTGGTAGCGAGCCGTCAGCTGCGCTCCACGTCCTGCCAGAACATATTCAATTAATACCCGGTTGACCCCGTAAAGGGGGCAAACCGGCTACAGGAGAGACTGCACATGCTTGAGATCATCCAGAGTGGTGGTTGGATGATGGTGCCCATTCTGATCGCTTCAGTACTGGCACTGGCAATTATCGGTGAACGCATGGTGACGCTGCGCGCGTCTAAAATTGCACCTCAGGATCTGCTGCCGCGCGTGTGGGGCTGGATCAAGAACAAGCAGCTCGACGGCAACCGCATCCGCGGACTCAGTGAAGGCAGCCCGCTCGGACGTATCCTGGCTGCAGGCCTGCTCAATGCCCGCCATGGTCGCCAGATCATGAAAGAAAGTATTCAGGAAGTGGCCTCTCACGAAATTCACGAAATGGAGCGTTACCTCAACGCCCTGGGCACCATTGCTGCTGTGACGCCGCTGATGGGCCTGCTGGGAACCGTCTTCGGCATGATTCAGGTGTTTGCGGACATCATGTCCCAGGGCACCGGGCAGGCTGGTCTGCTGGCCGGCGGTATTTCTCAGGCACTGGTGACCACGGCTGCAGGTCTTCTGGTCGCGATTCCGGCACTGATCTGCCACCGTATTCTGCTACGCCGCATTGATGAAATCGTGGTGTTTATGGAGCAGGAATCCATCAAGCTGGTTGATGCCATGCATGGCGAACGTGAAATGCCATCCTCTGAGGGCAAAGCCGGGTGAAATTCCAGCGCACTGTCCGTGAAGAAGTGACCGTCAACCTGACGCCACTGATTGATATTGTCTTTCTGCTGCTGATTTTCTTTATGGTGTCGACGACCTTCACCAAAGAAAATCATCTCAGCATCAGCCTGCCTGAAGCGGACAGCAGTACTCAGACCGAAATTCCGGAATCCGTTGATATCCTGATCACCGCCAACGGCGAGTTTTCAGTCAATGGCAAAAGCCTGATCAACAGCCAGCCTGAGACGCTGATGCGAGCCATCACCACAGTGATGGATGAGACGGGCAACGCTAATCCTGCGGTGACGATTACTGCGGATGCCAAGGCCACGCATGAGTCGGTCGTGCGTGCAATGGATGCCGCCGGACAACTGGGCCTGATCAATCTGAGCATCACCACCCGTCAGTCACAAGACAGCAACTGATATGGCAGATCAACCTTCGGCCAGGCAGCTCTACGGTCGCTTGCTGACCTACGTCTGGCCGTTCCGTTTTTCATTCGCGCTCAGTATCACTGGCTTTATTATGTTTGCCGCGTCTGCACCTATGTTGGCGCACCTGATGGGCTGGGTAGAGCGGACTCTGCAGAATCCGACTCAGGACAACATTATCCTGATCGTTGGCTCCCTCCTGGTGGTGTATCTGTTTCGCGGCATCGGTACTTTTCTGGGTAAGTACTTCACTTCCGTTGTGGGTACGGGTGTGGTCCAGACACTGCGCCTGCAACTGTTTGACCGCATGCTGCGCCTGCCAAGTTTTTACTACGATTCTGAGTCCAGCGGCCGTCTGATCAGTCGTGTCATTTTTGATGTCGAACAGGTCAATGGCGCCAGTACCCGGGCATTGACCACCGTGGTGCAGGAGGGCATGACCGTCATCCTGCTGATGGGCTATCTGATCTGGCTGGACTACACCCTGACCGGGATTTTCCTGTTGGTGGTTCCTGTGATTGGCCTTCTGGTCAGTCAGGCCAGCCGTTTTTTCCGTCGCTACAGTCGCGGTATTCAGAAGTCCATGGGCGAGGTAACCCAGGTGACTAATGAATCCATTAAGGGATACCGCGA
>JBPEXS010000091.1:0-1246 GCA_052031325.1 Thalassolituus sp.
GCTCCGTGTTCTCAGTCAACGAAGTGAATCAGGACGGTTACGCGGCAGGTCGTCTGACCGGCCTTGAAGTGGATGGTGATGGTGTCATTTTCGCCCGCTTCACCAACGGTCAGGCTCAGACCCTGGGGCAGGTATCTCTGGCGTACTTCCGGGACCCTGAAGGCCTCAGCCCGGTAGGCAACACCGCCTGGGCAGAGTCGTTCGAATCCGGTGTACCGACCATTGGCGCACCGGGCACCGGTAGCTTCGGTAATATCCGCTCCTCCGCACTGGAAGACTCGAATGTGGATATCTCTGAAGAGCTGGTGGGTCTGATCATTGCCCAGCGTAACTTCCAGGCCAGTGCCAAGACCATTGAAACCACGGATCAGGTGACACAGACGATCCTCAACCTCTAACAACACGCCATAAACTGATGTTCTGACCTCCGGCAACGCCGGGGGCGAACTCCTGCCCTTAACCATCCTGAACCGACGGCAATGCTTTGCCGCCGGGCACAGGTGTTTCTGAAAAAACGCATTTTATTGTTATTTAACTATTTGAAATATATAAACTTTTTAAAGTTGGCACGTCGTTCGCTGTATTACGGATAAGTTCCAGAATTTATCCGAAGAGGCAGTTATGGATCGCGTACTTTACATAGCGATGTCCGGCGCCAAGCAGAACACCTACGGGCAGGCCGCGCACGCCAACAACCTGGCCAATGCCAGCACCACAGGCTTCCGCTCTGACTACACCCAGAGCCGTGCGCAGGGCGTGTTCGGTGAACACTTCCCGACCCGCGCTTATGCCATGACCGAACGTCCGGCCAGCGACCTGCGCGGAGGCCCTTTGCAGGAAACGGGGCGCAATATGGACCTCGCCATCGAAGGCGAAGGCTGGTTTGCCGTGGTCGGCCCCGACGGTCAGGAAGCCTATACCCGGGTGGGTGACCTCAGTGTCGACCCCATCGGGCGGCTTATGAATGGTCGCGGCCAACAGATGATCGGCACCGGTGGCCCGGTGGTACTGCCCGAATTCGAACAGATTGATATTTCCAAAGCCGGGATCATAACCATTCAGCCGAAAGGCGATGTGCCTGCCGCAGTGGCCGAACCGGTGCAGCTGAAGCTGGTGAACCCCGATCCGGATGCTCTGGAGAAAGGCGAAGATGGCCTGTTCCGTTTCCGTGAAGAAGGCACACCACCGGCCCAGGCTGACCTGAACGTCAGTGTCATTGGCGGCTTTCTGGAAGGCAGTAACGTCA
>JBPEXS010000092.1:0-1594 GCA_052031325.1 Thalassolituus sp.
CAGCGGCTGGTGCGGCATCAACGCCGTCTTCATCAGCGGTTTCAATATCCAGATCAGCCAGCGTTTTATCGCTTTCATCAACGATGCGGGCCACACCCACCAGCTTCTCTTTCTTATCGACCTTAATCAGTGTCACACCCTGGGTGTTACGACCCAGTACCGAAACACCGTCGACGGAAGTTCGCACCAGAGTGCCCTGATCGCTCACCAACATGACTTCATCACCATCGAACACCTGCTCGGCACCCGCCAGCTGACCGTTACGGTCGCTGCACATCATGGCGATCACGCCCTGCGTGCCACGGCCTTTGGTCGGGAATTCTTCCACTTTGGTGCGCTTACCAAAACCACGCGCCGACGCCGTCAGAACGGTGCCGCCTTCTTCCGGTACGATCAGCGAGATAACGCACTGGCCTTCGCCCAGACGAATACCACGCACACCACGGGCGGTACGGCCCATGGCACGCACATCGGATTCTTTAAAGCGAACGGCCTTACCGGCATCTGAAATCATCAGAATGTCTTTGCTGCCATCGGTAATGGCCACACCGACCAGGTGGTCGCCTTCATCCAGCTCACAGGCAATCAGGCCGGAAGAGCGCGGACGGCTGAACTGATCCAGGGTGGTTTTCTTCACCGTACCCATGGAGGTCGCCATAAACACATAGTGGTCTTCACGGTATTCATCCACCTGCAGAATGGCGGTGATTCGCTCACCTTCACGCAGGTTCAGCACATTCACAATCGGGCGGCCTTTGGCGTTACGGCTGGCCTGTGGAATGTCGTACACGGTGAGCCAGAATACCCGGCCTTCGTCGGTAAAGCAGAGCACGGTATCGTGGCTGTTGACCACCACCAGATGCTCGATAAAGTCTTCGTCTTTCACTGAGGCCGCAGACTTACCTTTACCGCCACGGCGCTGTGCCTGATAGGCGTCCATCGGCTGGGTTTTGGCATAGCCAGAATGCGACAGCGTCAGCACCAGGTCTTCTTCCGGAATCAGATCCGCCATGGTCAGATCACGCTTCTGAGCGATGATCTCAGTGCGGCGCTCATCACCGTACTCTTCTTTAATGGCTTCCAGCTCTTCACGGATAACCTGCATCAGACGCTCAGGGCTGCCCAGAATTTCCAGATATTCAGCAATTTCTACCAGCTTCTGCTGGTATTCTTCGATCAGTTTTTCGTGCTCAAGGCCGGTCAGCTTCTGCAGACGCAGATCTAGAATCGCCTGGGCCTGGGCCGGTGACAGGTAGTATTTTCCATCGCGGAAACCGAATTCCTGCGGCAGATCATCCGGACGACAGGCGTCTTCACCCGCACGCTCGAGCATATCCAGTACATCACCCGGCTCCCACGGGGTGGCTACTAAGCGTTCTTTCGCTTCAGCACCCGTAGGTGAAGCTTTAATCAGCTCAATCACCGGATCGATGTTGGCCAGCGCCAGTGCCAGACCTTCAAGGATATGGCCACGCTCGCGGGCTTTGCGCAGGTCGTAAATGGTACGACGGGTCACCACTTCGCGGCGGTGCTTCACAAAGGCTTCGAGCAGATCTTTCAGGTTCAGCGTCTTCGGCTGACCATCGACCAGTGC
>JBPEXS010000093.1:0-1999 GCA_052031325.1 Thalassolituus sp.
ATCAGCTCCAACCACCGCCCACATGAAATCGCCGCCAAGAAAGCCCCCTTTGCGGAGGCCCGCCCCGGCCTGAGCCAGTACGACTGCTTCCTGCCGATGGCGATGACGCTGGTTGAACGGGGTGAATTGTCGCTGCCTTCTCTGCTGCGCTCGCTGACCAGTCTGCCGGCATCGGTACTGCGACTGGAACACGGGCTCAGTGAAGGGCTGCCATTCAATGCCTGTCTGTTTGATCCAGCGTCAGAACAGATGATCCAGACACAGGATCTGGCTTCTCTGGGGCACAACCACCCTGCCATCGGTTCCCTGTTGCAAGGTCGGGTACAGGAAGTGTTTGTCAGTCAGGTTTAAATTTCAGGGGTTTCCTCTCAGGCCTTCTATACTAAGGGGATGACCCAGATCCCTGCTCCTCCGGACAACCATCAGCTCAGCCAATGGCGGGAAGACTTTCTGTCTCTGCAACGCCAGAAGCTGGAGGCTGTTTTCACCCAGCTGCCAAGCCAGTGGGGCCCGGTGCTGTCTGCTATTCCCCTGTTGTTTCACGTTAACCGTTCTCGTCTGCCGGGTTTTGTTTCACACGACACGCCCACCGGCATTCAGGGACTGATACCGACCGATGCCGATAAAGAACAGCTGAAAAAACTGGCGGGACAGGAAGTACCGTTAAGTGCCATGACCCACAGAATGCTGGGGGGTATTTTCCTGATCAATAATCCGGTAGCCCTGTCCCAACCGGCGACCGAGGTACTCCACATCCGCGTCTGCAGTCAGGGGGCACTGGAAGACTTTCAACTGCAGAATCTGATCAAAAAATGTGCCCGCATTCAGGAGTGGGCCATGTCGCAGCGGGTACCGCTGAAACTCAGCATCCATACTCCCGATACCCTGTTCAGTGCCAGCCCGGAACAGGCTGCAGACGCCATCGACAGTGATACGTTTTACACCTCTGCCACCTTATTGGCTGGCAATCCGCCGTTCTGGTGGTGTATGCCAGCAGAGGCTGATGACAGCGAAGACGAATACTGGCAACAACTGCTGGAACAGGATGACTTCAGCCCCACCGATTATCTGCGACTGCCCGCACCGGAACCTGAAGCCGGGCAGAGCCTTGCCGACCGGGCTGTAACTGTTCTGGAACAGGCACTCAGCGCCCCATACTCCTGGCTGAACCCCCTGAAGCAGCTGGACAGTCAGTTGCGGCTGTACCCGCAACATCCGGTCATGGCTCAGTCTATGCGCCTGAACTTTCAACAGGGCCAGAAGTCGCCGGGCACGGTGGATGCCGATCACAATCTGGCCGTTCTGTTTTTGAGTGAAACCAACCCGGATGACCCGAAAAACAGCACCGAACTGTTACGCCGGGCACTGTATTTCAGCACCGGAATATCCCTGACTCAGCTTACCCCAGGCCAACGCAAGCGCTGGCGCGTGCAGATCATTGAAAGTCTGATTCAGAGCTGGGGCTGGAGCCCTTCTGACCTCGCCTGGCTCGACAGCCATGCCGACTGGACACCGGCCCAGGTTTTAAAAGAGCGCAACCAGATTGCCTCGCTTCTGCTGACAGGCCTGCTGCAACTGCAACAATTTCTGCAGGCCGGTTCAGAGGGTGATGAAAGCGATACTGACGTCGACAGCTTGTCTGAAAAACAGAACCAGAAAGAGCCTCTTCACCAGACCGCCCCGGTCACCGATCAGAAACAGGGCAGCGCCGCAGACGGCCTGCCCGATGATGAGCTGTTGAATTCAGGTTACGCTGAGCTAAGGTCTGCCACAGATACCGTGCGTCTGTCGGACCCGGCACGACTGAGTCTGCTCCAGAACCGCATGGCGGCGCTGCTTGAGAGCAACCCGGACAAGATCGCCGATATCAATCCGGGCATCCGCGCTGAAATGCACGAAGATAAAATGACACTTCAGCGTCGTGACGATTTATGGCGCCTGTTGCAGGGCAGCTGGAATCCGGATCAGCCTCAGGAAGTCATCTACCAGTCAGACAGTC
>JBPEXS010000094.1:0-4237 GCA_052031325.1 Thalassolituus sp.
AAAATGCTGGCAGTGATCCTGAAGATCCGAACAGCGTGCCTGAAGATTCTGACGGTGACGGTGAGCCGGATGCCACCGATGACGATGACGACAACGACGGTGTGAACGATGAAGATGATGCGTTCCCGACCGATCCGAACGAGTCTGAAGACACCGATGGTGATGGTATTGGTGACAACGAAGATACTGATGACGACGGCGACGGTTATACCGACGAAGACGAAGAAGCTGCTGGCAGTGATCCGAGCGATCCTTCTGATGTGCCTGCGGACAACGACGACGATGGTATCTCTGACGTATCCGATGACGATGATGACAACGACGGCGTGAACGATGAAGACGATGCGTTCCCGAACGATCCGAATGAATCAGAAGATACGGATGGCGACGGCATTGGTAACAACGAAGATACCGACGATGACAATGATGGCTACAGCGATGAGGTTGAGGAATCTACGGGCAGTGACCCAGAAGATCCGAACAGCACGCCAGTCGACACTGACAACGACGGTAACCCGGATGTGACCGATGAAGACGACGATAATGACGGCGTCAATGACGACGAAGATGCATTCCCGACCGATTCTGAAGAATCTGTAGATACAGATGGTGACGGAATAGGTAATAATGCAGACCCGGATGACGATAATGATGGCTTCACTGACGAAGAAGAGATTGAAGCTGGCTCTGACCCACTGGATCCAGACAGCGTTCCTGCTGAACTGGCACCGGAAAATAACGGTCCACGGGCTTCCATCAAGACGTCTACCGGAAATGGTTCAATCACATTTGCATGGGCTCTGTTGGGAATGATTTTAATAAGAAGGAAACACGTCGCTGCCGTCGTAGCAGCTCTACTGGTACCCATCTCGCACCTGAGTGCGGATGAGAAAATGGAATCTCAGGAACGACTCTACTTTGTAGGTTCGGGTGAGTACTCACGCTTTGCGCCGGAAACCACCGGCGTCAAGGTGACCGACTCTCACTCCTGGGGTTGGGCTGCTGGTCTGGGTTATGACCTGACTGAAACAATGGCTCTTGAAGGTAAGTACTACCACAACGGCACGCTGAAATACGCACTGGACGGTGAAGAGTCAGAAGTGAAGTACTCTGGTACAACACTGAAGCTGCGCTTCTACCCCCAGTGGTTTGGTGGCAACGAGCGTCACGAAGGTGACTGGCCGATTGGTGACTTCAACTGGTACCTGGCGGCAGGTGTGAGCTCTACCTTCACAGAAGCGGAAACGTCCGGCGTTGTTGAGCGTGAAAATACCGTCAATATGACCTATGGCGGTGGTATCACCTACGGTCTGACGTCACGTACTCAGCTGTATACCTCTCTGAACCGAGTGTCTGGCGATGTACTGTCGATGGGGCTGGGTCTGATCTGGTATCCGTTCCGTAACGACGCTCCGCCAGCACGTGATCCTTTTGTTGAAGAAGTGAACGTGGTTGAGCCTGTACCGGTTCCTGTTGTGGTTGAGGTCGAGCCTGAGCCAGAACCAGTGATCGATTACAGCTGTACCGCTCAGCACCGTGCGCGTTCGTACGTTCTGTTCGCCAGCGATTCGGATGAAGTCTACGAAGAGTACACAGACAGCCTGAAGAAGACGGCCGAAGAGTTCTCTGACTGCGAAAGCTCTGTGATCACTCTGATCGGTTACACCGATGGCCGTGGTTCAGATGACTACAACCGTAAGCTCTCTTACCGTCGTGTTACTGCGATTGAAGAGTATCTGCTGAAGCAGGGTGTGCCGCTGAACCGCATCGTGAAAGTTGCACGTGGTGTGGATAACAGCAAAGCGCTGTTGCCGTTTGAGAAGCGTCGTGTTGAGGTTTACCTCGGCGACCAGTCTCAGGTAGACGACATCATTTTCGGCACCAAATAAGTTGCCGGAATAAGAAAAAGGCCGCGTATGCGGCCTTTTTTGTATCTGAAATTCATCAGACTTTCAGATTATAAAAAAGGGCGGTAAATACCGCCCTTTCTGTTACCTGACCCCGTATTACTGAATTTTATTCAGCAGGTAGGTGGTCAGCAGTGGTACGGGGCGTCCGGTGGAGTTCTTACCGGTGCCGTCACCACCCCAGGCAGGACCAGCGATATCAACATGAGCCCAGCGGGTGTCTTTGGTGAAGCGTGACAGGAAGCACGCGGCAGTCGTGGCACCGGCCAGCGGCCCACCGATATTGGCCATATCAGCAAAGTTGCTGTCGAGCAGACTCTGATACTCTTCTTCCAGTGGCAGACGCCACACACGGTCATTGGTGTACTTACCGGCAGAGGTCAGTTCTGCGGCCAGATCTTCGTCTTCGGTAAACAGGCCTGAGTTCACTTTACCCAGTGCAGCCATGCAGGCGCCGGTCAGGGTAGCAACATCGACACAGGTGGCAGGGGTGTAGTCACGGATACCCAGCGTCAGAGCATCACACAGCACCAGACGGCCTTCGGCGTCGGTATTGAGAATTTCAACCGTCAGGCCGGCGAGGGACGTTACGACATCCCCAGGCTTGCTGGCGTGACCGGCGGGCATGTTTTCCGCACTGGTGACGATGGCGACCACGTGAAGGGCGGGCTTGAGAATCGACAGCGTTTTCATGGTGCCGAAAATGGAAGCGGCACCGCACATGTCGTACTTCATCTCATCCATCTTAGGGCCCGGCTTGAGGCTGATACCACCGGTATCAAAGGTAATGCCTTTGCCCACAATCATGTGTGGTGCATCAGACTCAATACCTTTGTATTCCATAATGATGATCTTGCCAGGCTCAGATGAACCTTTGGACACCGAGTAGAAGGCGCCTGCGCCCATTTCTTCGAGTTCTTTCTCGTCATAAATGGTGCAGGTAAAGCCGGCTTCGGCTGAGAGTGCGGTCGCCTGCTCGGCCAGGTACGTCGGTGTGCAGATATTGGGTGGCAGGTTACCCAACTCGCGGGCGTAATTGGTGCCCACGGCTTTGGCATCGGCAACGGCCATGGCTGTGCTGATGTCATCGCCGATCCAGATCAGTTTGCTGGCTTTAGGTGCCGGTTCTTTTTCTGGTTTCGTCGCGGTGAATTTGTACTGGTTGCCGTGAATGGCAAGAATCAGCTGTTCAGCCCACCAGGCCTGCGGACGTGCGTCGCTGGCCAGTGCGGTGAGATCCATGGCGATGGTACCGGCAATTGCAGAAACCTGTTTGGCAATGGCGGCAACGGTTTTAGCGGCAGTCACATCACTCAGTTCGCCTTCACCACTGCCAGCCAGCAGCACGCGGCGCGCTGAAATACCGGAAACACCCGGCAGTAACAGGGTCTGGCCAGCGCCACCTTTGATATCTTCTTCACTGTAGCGGGCACTGAGGAAACCATTACTGGCTTCATCAACCGTGGCCGCAGATGCCGACAGGGCACCAGACTTATCGAGGGTAACGACAAGGCAGTCGGCAGCCAGTTGTGCTGGGTTGCCGCTGTAAACTTCAAATTCCATGATCTCTCCAGAATCAAAAAAAGAGAGACCCACCGGATAAGGTGGGTCTGAGGTATCTTAGAACAACCGTTATGTGCAGTTGCTATAGTGTTAGTTTGATCTGACAACGATAAATTACAAGCGTGCGACAACTGAATTTAAAAAATGAGTACAATGGCGCACTGTTGAGACCTGTACCGCGACACTGAGGTTCGTTTGATTCTTTTCCGTTATCTGGCCCGGGAACTGGCCGGAACCATGATCGCAGTGACACTGGTGTTGCTGATGATTCTGATGAGTGGTCGTCTGATCCAGCAACTGTCCGCCGCTGCCGCTGGCGAAGTGTCGCTGGAAATTGTGTTTTTCACACTGATGCTGCGCCTGCCGTCTTTCCTTGAGATGATTCTGCCACTGGCGTTGTTTATTGCCATTCTGCTGGCTTACGGCCGCATGTACGCCGAAAACGAAATGACGGTACTGTCGGCGACGGGCTTCTCTGATAACCAGTTGCTGGGCTACACCATGATCCCGGCCTTACTGACCATGTTTACGGTTGGTTTTTTCTCGTTGTATCTCAGTCCGCTCGGGGCACAGAAGATGGAAGACCTGTATCGCAAACAGGCGGAAATGACAGAGTTTGAATTATTGGCGCCCGGGCGTTTTCAGAGCACCAAATCCGGTCAGCGGGTGACCTATACCGAGTCACTCTCAGACGATAAAACCGTGATGCAGAATGTGTTTATTGCCGATGGCAACACCTTGCTGCTGGCCAGTGAAGGGACTCAGTA
>JBPEXS010000095.1:0-2814 GCA_052031325.1 Thalassolituus sp.
CGGCATCAGACAGGGTGGCATCCGTCGATTTGCTGTTAGGCCGGAACTCGTGAGTCGAGTCGGTGGCCGTAACCGCCTGGTTCCCGGTATAGCGGGTATCGGTCTGGGCAGTGTTGCCGGACAACTGATTGATGATCGACGTATCAAAACGATCAGCCCACCAATCCTGCAAGCCAATACGGGCCTCGTTACGAACCGAGAACGGAATACGCTGTTCAGACATATTGCCTTTTGAGCGAACCGCGTGGCGAAGCTGATTGATCACAACGTCATCAGTATAGGTAATCAGTGCTTCTTCCTGCCCTTCAAGGGTGGAATCGCCCTGGATACCTTCGCCAGACAACTGCATCCGCAGAATAGTACGAATACGGTCGCCTGCGCCTTTAGAAGTGTCATCCATCAGCTGAATGATCGAGCCGGAACCCGATCCAATGTCAGCGGCCATGGTCGTGTTGTTCAACGCCTCGCGGAACAGCTTTTTCGACCATAGCTTGACAGCTTCGGAGTCATTGACCCCATAACTGGTAGTAGCCATGTTAATTTACCTTTTAATCAAAAAAACAAGATATACGCGACCTTGGAACGCGAAACCTGACAGATAACCCCCTACCAGTACGGGGAAACCGTTTTAAGTCCGGGTGACTTAACTAGCAAGCCTCTCAAAATCGGCATCGCTTAATTTATCGAACTCGGCATCACTCATTTGATTCGCCGCTTCGATTGTTAATTCATCTGTGCCGGTCTGACCTGGCATTGAAGCAAGATTAGAGGCATTTTCCTGAGCCTTCGCCAACTGCTTCAATGATTGGTTACCAGTCACCTGTGCTTCTTTCCCTTTCCAACCCATGCTCTGAGAAAGCGCATAAGCCACCGCAGCAGGATTCTTGCCGGATTGTATAGCATTTTGTGTTAGCCATGCCAATTCGTCATTCACGGCCTTCTGAGCATGCTCAGGCGGTATTCCGATGATCGCATGTTGGGCTGCGCGGGTCTGCTGCAAATGCTTGATTGCTTCGTGGTAATCAGGGTTTTCAGCAGCAAAGGCTTTCTCAATGTTGTCAATGTACTGCCGGGCGTCATTAGCCCGCTGATTCTCCTGTGCCTGCCCCATCTGTGCGGCAAGTTCCTTGATCTTCTCCTGAGTCAACTCGCCCTGTTTCTGAAGAAACCCCACTGGATCTTCGTTAATGTCAGGGATCGGCTCAGGGGGGTTCTGAAGCGCATCCAATTGAGCCTGCAACTCGTCCATCTGTTGCCGCGTTGATTTAAGCTCATTGCGCGTTTCGAGGAACGTAGCCAGTGGAACATGCTGCGGAGTTTCCTGTGGCGGTTCCTGCGGGACTTCTACCGGCGTGGTTTCTGCCGCGACCTCCTCTTTTTCTTCAACAGGCGCTTCTTCATAAGCGACTTCGCTTTCTGCTTCTTGCTGCATGGCTTCGAACTCTGCATCAAGATTCTCGGTCTGGTCGTTCATTGTCGTCCTCGCTTAGTGCCTCTACAAGTGCTTGCAGAGCTTTGATTTCGTTGGCTCCTCGACTTATCTCATTCGATTCACCAACCCCTTTGGCATCAGCAAGAGCCTTCATTGCCTGCGCCCTGAGCTTTTCAATTTCTGCCTCTTTAGACTGCATTTCAAGCATCGCCATTTTCTTCTGTTCAGGCGACTGCTGTGCTTTTTGCTGATAGAACTTTTTGACCTTCGTGATCACCGATGCTGGCAATGGCACAAAATCAATAATATCTGGCGGAATCGGCAGACCGGCTTTGACCATTGCGGGAAGGACAAGCTGAAACCCCTTCCAGACTTCTTCCTTCATGTTTGCCGAAGTCGGAGACTGATCCACAATCACATCGTATCGCTCGAACGCCTTGTCTCTTTTGTACTCAACAAACCGTTCTTCACCTACTACACGAACCATTGTTTTGTCAGGAATGTAATAGCGTATGAAGTGAAGCATTATCCGACCCTGTGCTTTTCGGTAATACCGCAGCGAGTCGAAAAATGTAGACAGTATCGTTAGCCCCTGTTTGATACGGGATGTTTCCACCACCCCGGCCTGTTGCCGGTCAGCCATCCCTAAGACTTCAAGATTAACGCCTGATACGTCCCTTGTGGCCCCCATAGCCACCTCCATTAAGCGATCAAGCCCATGCGGGTAAGATGATTTCGCTCTTTCCTGTACCTTCCCGTTCTGGAGCGCCCCAGGGTTCATTTTGATGATCTTGTCCGGTTTCGCCCAATCCTCTTCGGCGCGACGAATATCCTCAAACGCATCACCCTCTGCCAGCAATCCGCCTTTTGCGTTGGAATTGATAATGTCCTGAATCTGCGAGAAGAACTTGTTTGACCACCTGGCCGGGTCTTTCATCGGTCTGACAAGCCCAAACCACTGTTTTGATTCAAGCGCACGTTTCCCGGTCATAAAGTTATATGTGAACCCCGGAATAATGTCATCTTCATCCATTGCATGAAGGGCTGACTTTTTCAGTACCGTAGCTCCGGCGATCGTGGCCGTGAAATACTCTTTTCGAGTCTGCCTTAATACCTGATATTCCTGCATTTCAATCTGATCTTTAACCGCTCGATATTGGCTTTCGGTCAGTTCTTCAATCCCTTCGGGGCCGTTTACGCGATAAATAGGTCGCCTTTCTACCCACTGGAAATCTGCCACGGCTCCCATTTCGACATTGACCTTGCCGCCCTGATCTTCTCTATACCAATCAGCAGAATCGGCACGATGGGGCGACTGTCGTTCGTCTAGCTGGAAACCAGACGACCAATCAATGCGTTTTTTAGGCCACCGTTCTTTGATC
>JBPEXS010000096.1:0-7462 GCA_052031325.1 Thalassolituus sp.
GCCGCAACGTGCCGCTGCCCAGGGCATCCTGCTGACGGACATAGCACCAGAAACGGTCAGCACACAGAGAGACACACGCTCACGGGCGCTGATGCGCGGTTGCCTGTTTTACCCGCTGGCCAACAGCATGAACGCCAGGATCACTCTGCCAGAAGAGGTGAATCCATATCACTGGCGCGGCTACTGGTGCAGCATCAGTCAGTTACCCGCTTGCCTTGATCAGAAAGTGGATAGCCGCTGGTATGTGCTGTCGCGCCCTGAATGGATGAGTCCGGTATTGGCTGGTTTTTCCATCAGTGCGGCTGAACTCACGAATTACCTGCAGCTGCATTTTCAACATCTGTCGTCGTCTGTGTGTGTTGCCAGAGTGGAACCTAAGTTGAAAGCAGATCAGGAGCAGACACACATCTGGTGTGAAGCAGAGCGCTGGATGGTGGTTTCTGATCAGTGGGCTGCGGCAGATGACTCAGACGTCAGCTGAGGGTAACCCCGCCGGCCCTGAAGGCCACCGCTATGAATCAGTAAGCGTTTTCTGTCACTGAGCAGCCCTTTCTGCTGCTGGGTTTCGAGTGCCAGCAACAGTCTTGCGGTATAGACAGGTTCAAGGGGCAGTCCGAGCAGGTCATAACGGGCAATCAGCTCGTGCAACACAGGAGGGCACTGACCAAAGCGGCCGCAGCGCTCATTTTCAAGGAGCTGCCACTGGCATGGCCAGTCCAGTGACTGCCATTGACGTTGCAGCTCTCCCTGATCAGACACCGCATTCACCGCAATCAGGCTCTGATCTTCACGCAGACAGGCAGCAATACCCCGTGCGCTGGTCCCGGTGCCGGCGGCCAGCCAGATTTCGTCATAGCCTTCGAGCAGGGGCTTGAGTAGCGCAAAGCCTGATTCACCGGCAGCCCCCCCACCGCCTTCCGGGATGACCATCGCCTGCCATTGCTGGCCCAGAACCTGCTGCCACTCAGGATCGTAGCGACGAGCGTAGTCTTTTTTATCGGCAAAGATCAGCATCATGCCCAGGTCACGACAGTCACTCAGGGTCGCGGTTAACGGCAGGTTGGCGTAACCACGGACAATTCCGACGGCAGGGATACCACTCAGATGAGCAGCACTCGCCAGGGCGTGCAGGTGATTGGACCAGGGGCCACCGAAACTGAGCAGCCTTGATGCCTCCGTCTGCGCATAAAATTTCTGCAGATGCCCCGACAGTTTGAACGCTTTATTGCCAGAAAGATCTGGGTTCAGGGTATCGAGACGTAATACATGAGCAGAGCCCGGTCCGGACCAAGCAGGCAAAAGCTCAGGCGTCAGGCTGGATACTGCTTTCAGAACGGTATCAACTGGGTTCGAAGGCAGAGGGTTCGCAGGTGGAAAGTTCATAGTGGTTCAGTCAGAAGCAACCGATAAAATGCGGGCCGATAAGCGCACGATAGCTTCAGTATTTCTTTTTGGCACCTTCGGAAAAACTCAGCGGGATACCAAACTCATTAACGGCGGGTTCTTCTTCAGCCAGCTGTCGTGACAGGTTGTCATCTTCCGAGACCTCCGACGGCTTCTCACCCCGGAACAGACTGGCGGTCTTATCCGAGACTTCTTTGATCAGCTCCGCCTTCTCGGGGAACTGTACATCAAACTCCATCAGGCGTTTCTTGGCTGCCTTATAGTAATTGGAGGCAGTGGCAACATTGGCTTTTTCAGCCGCGCTGTCACCCTGGGTGATGTAAGTGCCTACTTCGCGTTGCAGTAAGGTGATCTTAAGATAGCTACGATATTCATGCATGGCATTCTGGGAGATCTCTTTCGAGCGCACCATAGGTACCAGCATTTTCAGCACCGTCGAAAACTGGCGGCGCAGGTAGCGTAACTCCTGATCGCCCTGCATGACAGTACGGATGGAGTTACTGGATTCGATCTTTTCGAGGAAGGGCTTAGGATCAAAACTTTCCTTAACGCCGTTTTCACCGGCCAGGTCATCGGCCCTGACATACAGGGCAGAGATGCGTTTGAGAATCAGCTTCTGGATATCTTTGTGATTATCCACCTGCATCAGGTATTCCAGCGCCTCCAGCAGGGAATAAGCCTTCTGGCGTATGACTCTGGCCTGTGCCTTGTTCTGCTCCCGGACCTGCAGGTGATGGTTGTACATCAACCCGGCGAGCATGAGCAATGCCAGCGGAATTGTCACCATGAATATCCAACCTGCCGTCGCCATCCGGTCCTCTCTGAGTGTCTTTGCAACTGCCATGACAAAGCTGTCTTTCCTCTGAAGTCTAGCAACTTTTTATGAGACTGCCCGTTCACACAGGTTGCCGAATAAAGACATCAGGCTTGACCTGCCCCTAGGGTTTAGCATTAAAGTGTCGCTCGTATTGCGGTCCGTAACTGAACAGAAGGACGATTGAAGGCCTATGGGTAAGTCTCTGGTGATCGTGGAATCACCTGCCAAAGCCAAAACCATCAACAAATATCTGGGTAAAGACTTTGTTGTAAAGTCGAGTATCGGTCATATCCGTGACCTGCCGACATCCGGTTCTGCCAGCAAGTCTGACCCGAAAGAGCGTGCCAAGCAGGCCGCCCTGACGCGCAAGATGTCGCCGGATGAAAAGGCCGCCTATAAAAAGAAGAAAGCCCATGACCAGCTGATCGGCCGCATGGGCGTTGATCCGGAGCACGACTGGAAAGCCAGTTACGAAGTGCTGCCGGGCAAAGAAAAAGTCGTTGATGAACTCAAACGTCTGGCGGAAAACGCCGACCAGATCTATCTCGCGACGGATTTGGACCGCGAAGGGGAAGCCATTGCCTGGCACCTGCGGGAAGTCATCGGTCACACAGACAAACCTTATCGCCGCGTGGTGTTCAACGAGATCACCAAGAAAGCGATTCAGGCGGCATTTGAACAGCCTGCCGAGCTGAACATGAACCGCGTGAATGCCCAGCAGGCGCGTCGTTTCCTCGACCGTGTCGTCGGTTTTATGGTCTCGCCACTGCTGTGGAGCAAGATCGCACGAGGCCTGTCTGCTGGTCGCGTACAGTCTGTGGCGGTGCGCTTGATCGTCGAACGCGAACGCGAAATCCGCGCCTTTATCCCGGAAGAATACTGGGAAGCCTTTGCCGACCTGTCCACCGCTGACGGCGAAGCTCTGCGCGCCCAGGTGGTTAAGTTCCGGGGCGAGGAATTCCGCCCGGGTAACGAAGCCGATACCATGGCGGCGGTTGATCTGCTTAAGAACAATCCTTACGCCGTCAGCAAGCGCGAAGACAAGCCCACCAGCTCGCGCCCGGCAGCCCCTTTTATTACCTCAACGCTGCAGCAGGCCGCCAGTACCCGTCTGGGCTTCAGCGTGAAGAAAACCATGACGCTCGCTCAGCGCCTGTACGAAGCCGGTTTCATCACGTACATGCGAACCGACTCCACCAATCTGAGCCAGGATGCCGTCAACAGCGTACGCGATTACATCAGCGACAAACTGGGTAAAGACTACCTGCCGGACAACCCACGCGTGTATTCCAGCAAGGAAGGCGCTCAGGAGGCACACGAAGCGATCCGTCCGTCGGACGTGAAGCTGCGCCCGGCAGACCTCACCAGTGCTGAACCCGATGCTCAGCGCCTGTACGATCTGATCTGGCGTCGTTTTGTTGCCTGTCAGACCACCGATGCGCGCTTCCACAGCACCACGGTGACCATCAGCTGTGGTGATTATGAGCTCAAGACCCGTGGCCGTGTGATCCGCTTTGATGGTCACCTGAAAGTCCTGCCGCCGCAGGGCTCAAAGGGTGATGACGACATTCTGCTGCCGTCCATTCAGGAAGGCGATGCACTGAATCTAGTGAAACTGGACCCGAAACAGCACTTCACCAAACCAGCACCGCGTTTCTCGGAAGCGGCGCTTGTTAAAGAACTGGAAAAACGCGGCATTGGCCGTCCTTCCACCTATGCCTCGATTATCTCCACCATTCAGGAGCGGGGATACGTCAGCCTGAAGGGTCGCCGTTTCTACGCGGAAAAAATGGGTGACATCGTCACCAGCCGTCTGACCGAAAACTTCTCCGACCTGATGGACTACAGCTTTACCGCCAACATGGAAGAAAAGCTGGATGACATCGCCGATGGTGAAGTGAACTGGACTCAGGTGCTGGACAACTTCTATGACGGCTTTACCCAACAGCTGAACAAAGCCGGCGAAGAAGATGGCATGCGCCCCAACACCCCGGTAGACACGGATATCGACTGCCCGAACTGCGGCCGTCATATGCAGATCCGTAACGGTTCTACGGGTGTCTTCCTCGGTTGTTCCGGCTACAGCCTGCCGCCAAAAGAGCGCTGTACCCAGACGCTGAACCTGATACCTGGTGAAGAAGCCATCACCGCAGATGAGGATGAAGAAGCCGAAAGCCGCCGCCTGATGGACAAGCGTCGCTGTAAACTCTGTGATGCCGCCATGGAAAGCTATCTGCTGGATGAAACCCGCAAACTGCACATCTGTGGTAACAACCCCGACTGTTCCGGTTTTGAAGTTGAACAGGGCCAGTTCAAGATCAAGGGCTACGATGGCCCTACCCTGGAGTGCGACAAGTGTGGCGCAGAAATGCAGCTGAAGTCCGGCCGCTTCGGCAAGTACTTCGGCTGTACCAACGACAGCTGTAAGAACACCCGCAAACTTCTGAAAAGTGGCGAAGCAGCACCGCCGAAAATGGATCCTGTACCTATGCCGGAGCTGAAGTGTGAAAAGGTCGATGACACCTACGTACTGCGTGATGGTGCAGCGGGCCTGTTCCTGGCCGCCAGTGGTTTCCCTAAGAACCGTGAGACCCGTGCTCCGCTGGTGTCTGAGCTGATTCCACACAAGGATGAGATTCCGGAAAAGTATCACTTCCTGCTGGAAGCGCCGGTGGCCGACAAAGACAAAAATCCAGCCGTGATACGCTACAGCCGTAAAACCAAAGAGCAGTATGTACTCTCTGAAAAAGACGGCAAAGCCACCGGCTGGAGTGCGCTGTATCAGAATGGGGAATGGGTCGTAACCGAGAAAAAAACCTCAACCCGTAAAAAGACCACCAAGAAGAAAACCTGATTTTTTCTGACGCTCTTTTTGTTCAAAAGCACCGGTAACCCCGGTGCTTTTTTCATTCTGACGAGGGATGTTCGCCATCATTTTTCTTTAATAGTCTGAGATTCCGCATGACGCGGACTGACTATCATAAGGAGATGATATGAACGCTTTAAAACAAATGCTCGTTGCCGCCATTGTCTTAGCGGCCCTCGCCTTCGCCACTCAACCTGCGTTTGCAGAAGAAAAGATGGCCAGCTCCTCATCCCCCGTCGTTAACATCAATACCGCCACCGCCGAAGAACTGGAAGCCCTCAAAGGTATTGGCAAAGCCAAAGCACAGGCCATTGTCACTTACCGGGAGCAGTTCGGTGAGTTTGAGTCTCTGGAGGAGCTGATGGATGTGAAAGGTATTGGCGAGGCAACGCTGAAAGAGAATATGCAGTGGTTGTCGCTGGAGTGAAAGACTCAGGGGCATGTATGCAGCTCAAAATTTCAGTCAACTGCAGACAGATCCCGAATTAACATTTCATTGAATCACCCCGCCTTGCAGAAACCTCCCTGGGAAATCTTATCCCCGGGAGGTCATCAGATCATCATTCAAACGTGCTGCACTGTCCCCACTCACAACGAACCAGTAACAGTGGCTTTTCATCACAGTCGACGTTGTAGATTTCGTTCGGCCACTCACCTTTGATCAGGCTCACACGGGCTTCAGTACAGCCCTGCTGACGCGCCAGCGTTTCAGCCACGTAGAAAGAACGGCCATAGCGCACTCCAGTCGAGGCTTTGATCATGCTTTCACGGATTCTGCGGTCTTCCGCCTGGGCACCGGCATCATTACGCATAGCGGCAAGCATCTGATTCATTTCTTCTGAGCCTTTGATATCCCAGTCACCATTGCGGTACTGCGACATAATTTTCAGACACAGGCCTTCTTTGTCTGAGGTACCTTCGAGTTTGTCCTGAACCGTGCGGGTTGCCCGTTCCTGAACTTCCCAGGTAAGGCCCATGGCCATACGGGCTCCGGTACTGACCCGCTCGTCACTGACACCCATGATGTTGTAGGCGAGCCCAAAGTCAGCGCTGCGCACTTTATCTCCGTTGCGGCCCCACCAGGCATCACGGGTGGTTTCCGACACCTGTCGGGCACGGCTGCTGACCTGCGAACATTCATAACGCCAGGTGTTCATCATGGCATCAGCCTGCAGTACATTGAATGCCACAGTGCCTTTTTTCGACAGGGGCTGCTGTGCACAGCCGGTCACCCAGAGCACAGCGAGAGAAATCAGAATGAGTTTTTTCATAGTATTATCTTGTTTTTATTCCTTAAAAAAATCCCTGAGCTGAGCAGCATCAAATGGCCAGTCCAGCTCAGTCCCCCTGCGCTCATCGCGCAACACCGGTATACGGGTACCGTATCGTTCTACTAAGGTCTCCGATTCAGCAATGTCTTCCTGAAAAACAGAGACAGCTAAACCGGATGCAACCGCAACGATCAGGGCTGCAGCATCATCACAAAGGTGACAGCCCTCAGTGCCATAAAGCGTAAAATTCATCATAACCTGTGTTCCGGGTTGAGCAAAATTTCTGCAGTCTGACGCTAGACGCTAGACGCTAGACGCCGGACAGTATAACGGCAAGGAAGGATTATGGCTGTGATCGGGTTACGCCTGTAAGTGCGAGGATATTAATGCTCGAAGACCCAGACATGAAAAAAACCAGACATGAGAAACCTGGGCCTAAAAACAGGGATAAGGAATCGGGGATAAAGAATCAGGGTTAAGGAATCGGGGCAGGCACCCCGCCCCGTTCAGAAAGAAACGCAGAAGATACTCAGGCGCGGAAGTTCTGCAGACCCTCGTTCAGGCCTTTCAGACCCAGATACTGACGCTCTTCAGGCATCAGGCGCGAGAGCATCTGATCAAACAGGTTATCCGGCTTCTGCAGTTGCCCGGCTTTTTCCAGAGCATTGAGGTATTGATCTGTATAACTCGCCAGCTGCGAAGTTACCGGCTGCAGCGGCACTGGGACTTCAGGGCCTGCATTACCGTAGGCACGGCTGACCGACGATACGCTGCGCTGCTTCAGTTCCAGACTGAAAGACGCCAGCTCTTTGCTGTCGTAGCCCAGTTCCATGGCGGCACTCAAAGCCTCGCCAAGGTCACCGGCAAAAAAGCTTTTGCTGATATCCACGGCATCCTGCATCAGTTGATTCAGCGCATCCATTTCCCCCTGATCCAGTTCACCCTCAACCGACAGGGACCACTGAGCATCGCGGGAAGCGGACAAGGACACACCACTGCCATCGTTGGAATACGACAGGCTGCCCGACACGGAACGGTTAAAGGTCACTTCCACCTGATCACCATCGGCCGTCATAACCTGCAGATTGAAACTGCTTTCGCGCT
>JBPEXS010000097.1:0-1162 GCA_052031325.1 Thalassolituus sp.
TGTCCATCATCGCCTTAGCCACGAGTTCGTTGGCACGGGACCAGATGTCGATCACCTTGTTGTACTTCTCGCCGTGGGTTACCAGACCGGAAGCAAACTGGCTTTCAATGTCTTTTACTTCTGCATCGGCGTTGGCAATGATCTGGACTTTCTCGTCCGGAATTTCAAAGTCATTCACACCGATGGAGGTACCGGAACGGGTCGCGTATTCAAAACCGGTGTACATGATCTTGTCGGCGAAGATAACGGTATCTTTCAGGCCCACACGACGGTACGCCTCGTTCAGCAGGTGAGAGATCGCCTTCTTCTTCATCGGGCGGTTCACCAGCTCATACGGCAGGCCATCCGGCACGATACGGAACAGCAGAGCACGGCCGACTGTGGTATCGACAATTTTGGTTTCGCTGGTCTTGTTGCCGTCGAGGTCAACAGAGACTTCCTGAATGCGGACTTTCACCTTAGCCTGCAGGTGGGCATTGCCACTCTGGTAAGCACGGGAAACTTCGTTCAGGTCAGCAAAGGCCATACCTTCACCCAGAGCGTTAACGCGCTCACGGGTCATCCAGTACAGACCCAGTACCACGTCCTGAGACGGTACGATGATCGGATCACCGTTCGCAGGAGACAGTACGTTGTTGGTTGCCATCATCAGCGCACGCGCTTCCAGCTGAGCTTCCAGAGTCAGTGGTACGTGTACCGCCATCTGGTCACCGTCGAAGTCAGCGTTATAGGCCGCACACACCAGTGGGTGCAGCTGGATCGCTTTACCTTCAATCAGCTGAGGTTCGAACGCCTGAATACCCAGACGGTGCAGTGTCGGTGCACGGTTCAGCAGAACCGGGTGCTCACGGATCACGTCAGCCAGGATGTCCCAGACTTCCGGGGTTTCGCGCTCAACCATTTTCTTCGCAGCTTTAATGGTTGTCGCCAGACCGCGGTGCTCCAGCTTGGAGAAGATGAACGGCTTGAACAGTTCCAGAGCCATTTTCTTCGGCAGTCCACACTCGTGCAGACGCAGCTGTGGACCAACGGTAATCACCGAACGACCAGAGTAGTCAACACGCTTACCGAGCAGGTTCTGACGGAAACGACCCTGCTTACCTTTGATCATGTCAGCCAGTGACTTCAGCGGACGCTTGTTAGAGCCAGTGATGGCGCGGCC
>JBPEXS010000098.1:0-9315 GCA_052031325.1 Thalassolituus sp.
GAGGTTCGCCCTCAGGTCACCGGTATCATCGAACAGCGTCTGTTTGAAGAAGGACAGGTAGTGCAGGCCGGTGAACCCCTCTATCAGATCGACGACAAGCTGTATCAGGCCGCTCTGGCCAGTGCCAAGGCCGATCTGGCGACCGCCAATGCCAATCTGACATCAACCCGTCTGACTTCCGGGCGTTATGAAAAGCTGGTGAAAACCGGTGCAGCCAGTCAGCAGGAGCTGGAAGATGCCGAGACTGCCAAGCTGTCTGCACAGGCTCAGGTGGCGGCTGCTCAGGCTCAGGTCGAAACCGCAGAAATCAATCTGGCATACACCACCATCAAAGCGCCGATTTCCGGTCGTACCGGACGTTCCAGCGTGACTCCAGGGGCTCTGGTGACTGCCAACCAGACCACCGCACTGGTGACCATCCGTCAGCTTGATCCTATCTACGTTGACCTGACCCAGTCTTATGATGAACTCAGCTCATTGCGTGCAGCCATGGCCAGTGGCCAGATGCAGACCATCGGCGAAGGTCAGACGCAGGTCGAGCTGGTGAAAGAAGACGGCACCGTATACAGCCAGAAAGGCATTCTGCAGTTCTCCGAATACGCGGTTGATGAGGCCACAGGTACTGTTGCCCTGCGGGCGCTGTTCCCGAATCCGGACGGTGCGCTGCTGCCGGGTATGTTCGTCCGTGCACGTCTGCCACAGGCGACCCGTGATGACGCGATTCTGGTACCGCAGAAAGGCATTACCCGTGATCCCTCCGGGCAGGCAACGGCATTGGTGATCGGCGAAGGCAATATCGTGCAGAAACGCAAAGTGGTCACCGAAAAAGCCACCGGCGGCCAGTGGCTGGTACGCTCTGGTCTGAACGCCGGGGACCGTCTGATCGTCGACGGTCTGCAGAAGATCCAGCCCGGTGGACCGGTTACGCCAGTGGACACTGAGGCCGAGAAAGCCGCTGCCAGTGAACAGGCGGAGGGCTGAAATTTATGGCTCAGTTTTTTATCAGTCGCCCGATTTTTGCCTGGGTAATTGCCATCATCATGATGCTTGCCGGTACGCTGGCGATCGTCAACCTGCCGGTTGAGCAGTACCCGAAAGTCGCACCGCCGCAGGTGACGATTTCGGCGACCTACCCCGGAGCCTCTTCCGCAGCGGTTGAGAACTCGGTGACTCAGGTGATTGAAGAGCAGATGAACGGTCTGGATAACCTGCTGTACATGTCTTCAACCAGTGATTCGTCCGGTAGCGCAAAAATCGAGCTGACTTTTGCCGCCGGAACCGATCCGGATATCGCCCAGGTACAGGTGCAGAACAAAATGCAGCTGGCAACCTCACGTCTGCCGGAAATCGTGCAGCGTCAGGGCATTCAGGTGACCAAGACCTCCAACTCCTTCCTCATGGTGATTGCGTTTACCTCGGAAGATAACAGCATGGACCGTTCTGATATTGCCGATTACATCGGTGCCAATATTCAGAACCCGATTGCCCGCACCGAAGGTGTTGGCCAGACCCAACTGTTCGGTTCGGAGTACGCCATGCGCGTGTGGCTGAATCCGAACAAGCTGCATCAGTATGCGCTGACCCCGACCGATGTGGTTGGAGCGATTGAGTCTCAGAACAATCAGGTGGCCGGTGGTCAGCTGGGTGGCACACCGTCGGTGGATGGTCAGCAGATGAACGCATCGATCAAGGTGCAGACCATGCTGCAGACGCCGGAAGAATTCGGTCGCATCTTCCTCAAAGTGTTGCCGGACGGTTCGCACGTTCTGCTGAAGGACGTGGCGCGGGTAGAGCTTGGCTCTGAGTCTTATGCCGTTACCGGGCGCTTTAACGGTCAGCCGGCTGCCGGTCTGGCGGTGAATCTGGCAACCGGGGCCAATGCACTGGATACCGCTAAGCGGGTGAAGGCCAAAATTGAAGAACTCAGTGCTTTCTTCCCGGATGGCATGGTGTACCAATACCCGTATGACACTACGCCGTTTGTGCAGATCTCGATCACCGAGGTGGTGAAAACCCTGTTTGAAGGGATCGCGCTGGTGTTCCTGGTGATGTATCTGTTCCTGCAGAACTTCCGCGCCACTCTGATTCCGACCATTGCTGTGCCTGTGGTGCTGCTGGGTACCTTTGGTGTGTTGTTCGCCTTTGGTTACTCGATCAATACCCTGACCATGTTCGGTATGGTGCTGGCGATTGGTCTGCTGGTGGATGACGCCATTGTGGTGGTAGAGAACGTCGAGCGGGTGATGGCCGAAGAGGGGCTCGGGCCGGTTGAAGCCACACGTAAGTCGATGGGGCAGATCACCAGTGCGCTGGTGGGTATTGCGCTGGTGTTGTCGGCGGTGTTTGTACCGATGGCCTTCTTCCCGGGATCAACCGGGGCAATTTACAAGCAGTTCTCCATCACCATTGTGTCGGCCATGGTGCTGTCGGTGCTGGTGGCTTTGATTCTGACTCCGGCCCTGTGTGCCACGCTGCTCAAACCGCACAAGGGTGACCACCATACCAAGGGTGGTTTCTTCGGCTGGTTTAACCGGACCTTCGATAAGAACACGCACCGTTACCGTAACGGCGTGCACGGCATCATTGGCAAGTGGGGACGCTTTGTCATCCTCTACGCGGCCATTGTCGGTCTGCTGGCGTTCAGCTTTATACGCCTGCCTTCGTCCTTCCTGCCCGATGAGGATCAGGGCATTCTGATCACTCTGGTGCAGCTGCCGGTCGGCTCGACGCAGGAACAGACGGTCGAAGTGCTGAAGAAAATTGAACATCATTTTCTGGTGGAAGAATCTGATGCGGTTGAAGCCATTTTCACCGCTGCGGGTTTCAGTTTCTCCGGCAGTGGTCAGAACTCAGGTCTCGCCTTTGTGCGTCTCAAAGACTGGGATAAACGCAACCTGTACAAAGATGGCGTGCAGGCGGTGATCGGCCGTGCCTGGGGCGCGTTCAGTCAGGTCCGTGAAGCCTTTATCTTTGCCCTGAATCCACCGGCTATTCCGGAACTGGGTATCGCCGGCGGCTTTAACTTTGAGCTGATGGACCGCAGCGGTCAGGGTCATGAGGCCTTGATGGGGGCGCTTTATCAGATGCTGGGTATGGCCAATCAGGACCCGGCGCTGGTGCAGGTACGCTACAGTGGCCTGCCAGACGCACCTCAGTATGATCTCGATGTGGATCATCAGAAAGCACTGGCCATGGGCGTTTCGGTTGCTGACATCAACAACACCATGTCGGTGGCCTGGGGCTCCAGTTACGTGAATGACTTCCTCGACCGTGGTCAGATCAAGAGTGTTTATGTGCAGGCTGACGCGCCGTACCGCATGCTGCCAGAAGACATTGGCCAGTGGCACGTACGCAACGGCGATGGCGACATGGTGCCGTTCAGCAGCTTCTCTGAAGGCCGCTGGGGTTACGGTGCACAACAGCTGCAGCGCTATAACGGCGTGTCATCGGTGAACATTCAGGGTAATACCATGCCCGGGTTCAGTACCGGTGACGCCATGGCGGCGATGGAGCGGCTGGCCGCTCAGTTACCACCCGGCTTTGGCTTTGAGTGGACCGGGCTGTCCTATCAGGAGAGTCAGGCCGGTAACCAGGCGCCATTGCTGTATGCCTTGTCGCTGCTGGTGGTGTTCCTCTGTCTCGCTGCCCTGTATGAGAGCTGGTCGATCCCCTTCTCGGTGATGCTGATCGTGCCACTGGGTGTGATTGGTGCGGTGCTCGCAGCGACTCTGCGTGGACTCGGCAATGACGTTTTCTTCCAGGTAGGTCTGCTGACCACCATTGGTCTGTCAGCGAAAAACGCCATCCTGATTGTGGAATTCGCCCACGAGATGGAACGTCAGGGCCGCAGTCTGCTGTCAGCCACGCTGGAAGCCACACGCATGCGGTTACGTCCGATTCTGATGACCTCCATGGCCTTCGGTCTGGGTGTGACACCGCTGATGCTGAGCAGCGGCGCCGGTTCCGGTGCCCGTCATGCCATCGGTACGGGTGTGTTCGGTGGGGTTGTGGCAGCGACGGTACTGGCCATCTTCTTTATCCCGCTGTTTTATGTGCTGGTACGCCGTATTTCCGGCGTGCCACTCGGGCAGGCAGAGAGTTGACCACAGACTCTGCTTAACCCATAAAAAACCCGGCGATTGCCGGGTTTTTTTATTCGTGGTTAACAGGCCGTTCAGTCATTGAAGCGCTCCGAGCTTTCGGCCACGCCCTGTTTCCAGTAGCCGGATGCTTTGATCCACTCTTTGCTGATGCCACATTCTTCCAACAGATATTGGCGGACAGTACGAACCATGGAGGTTTCACCCGCAACCCAGATAAAGGTGCCAGGCTCAATCGTCAGGGCCCTGAGACACTCCATCACGGTGTCGGCTCGTTCGCCCTGTTCGCGGCTGAGCCAATGTCCGCTGAATGACGCCTGAGTATCGAAAGACTGCTTATCGGTGCTCTGGGGGATGCTGACAATTGCGGTTACGGGCGTGTCGCTGGCCAGCTCTTCTGTGCGGCGGCCAATGGCTGGCAGGGCGGTTTCATCTCCAATCAGTAACCACTGACGGATCGGACCACGAATCACCTGTGAACCCCGTGGTCCACCGATTTCCAGCCAGTCACCGGCTTTTGCCTGTAATGCCCAGGTGGTGGCGGGTCCTGCTTCGTGCACCGCAAAATCCAGCGTTAACGCCTGTTTGTCAGTGTCATAGTAACGAGGGGTGTAGTCGCGTTTTGCGGGCTGGCTGCCTGTCTCTGTGGGAATAAAGATTTTGATGTGGTCATCTGCCGCATGGCTGGTAAAGCCTGCCAGCGCTTCGCCCTGCAAAACAACACGCACCATGTTTGGCGTGATGCGTGAAACGGAGGTGACCTGCAGGCGTCGCATACGCAGTTCATGGCGGACGCGCTCCGTATAAGGTGCGGCGGTAGCTCCTTTGCTCGCTGTTTGGGTCACTGACGGGATCGCTGACGGGATCTCTGCCGGATCTGCGACAGATGAAGGGGTTTTCTTAAAATTGAACATAGAGTTCTCCTTGAATGCCACATAGGGCCTGATGTATTCTCCTATAGTTGAGTATATCAACTATAATATTGATACTATCAACCAATAAGGTTGATTGGGTCAACTACTTAATTGTCAGTTTCTGCCATTGATCATTCAGGCAGCTTTCATCATCAGTAACCGGTATTGGATTTATGCTTACGCATCGGGACATCGGACATATTGCAGGGGTACTGCACGCGTTCAAAAATCGTCTGGCTGAGGCCTTTGGCCAGCGCGGGCTGGACTTTGCACCGACTCAGCTGAAAGTCTTGCGTTTGATTAACCAGATGAGCCCCTGTACCGCTCAGGCCCTGGCTCAGACACTGGGACGTGACAAAGCACAGGTCACCCGGTTGTTGCAGGAACTGGTGAACGCCGGAGTGCTGGAGAAAGTGCCGAATCCTGACGATAAGCGCAGTCAGTTGTTGCATCTCACTGCGCAAGGAAATGTGCTTTATCAGCAGATGCTGGAGGCAGAGCAGGAGGTACTTGAATCTATGTCTGAGTCGGTCAGGGACCAGGATGCTGAGGCCTTTTCCCAGCTGCTGGAGCGGGTATCAACCGCATTAAAAGCATCATGAGCAGACCACCGGGTGACGCTGCTCCGGACGCGCTGAGGCTGCAGCCGGTCACAGTCAGGGAGCGTCATCGTCTGCAGGCGCTGTTTCAGTATTATCTGTATGACATGGCGGAATTTACCGCTGCCAGGCTGTCATCGACTGGTGAGTATAAATACCCGTTTGAGAAGCTTGATCCTTACTGGCAGAACCCTGAATACCACGCTTATTTTGCGTTTCTGGGAAATGAGCTGGTGGGCTTTGCCCTGGTGAGGCCACAGCCAGATACGCCAGATATCTGGGATATGGAGCAGTTTTTCATTCTCCGCCACCACCGCCGCAGAGGCCTGGGGCAGGCTCTGTTTTATGCCTGTCTGGAGCGGCATCCGGGGCTTTGGCAGATCCGGGTAATGATGGGTAATATCCGTGCCTGGCAGTTCTGGACATCCTCAGTGAAGGCGTTGAATCCGCAGGGTTATACCGAGTCTGAACTTATGGAAGGCAGTGATGCCATGAAGCGGATTCAGTTCACTCACATCGCACTCAGGAAACCGAAATGAGCAGAATATGGTTGCGCAAGCCCGCCGCCCGTGACGTGGCAGTGATACCGGTAGCCGGTGATCCGGCCCCGGTCAGTACCTTGCTGGACCTGAGTGGTCAGCAGGCGCTGATCGGATTCATGCGACATGACGGCTGCCCGTTTTCAGAGCATATGGTAAAGCAGCTGCGTCAGTGGCAGGTTGCTCATCCGGATGTCTCAGTCTTTGTCGTGAGTCATGGCGAGGCCGCGATGACTCAGCGCTGGCTGGATGAGATCGGCGGGCTGGGTGACATCAGGCTTATTCAGGATTCCGAACGTGCCCTCTATGCTGCCTGGGGATTGGGATACGTACCCTTCTGGCATTTTGGTGGTCCGGCTTCACTGCTGGGCGTAGTCAGACTCTGGTTTAAAGGCATACACAACCGCACAGCCTCAGGTACCCGGTATCAGAGGTCCGGACTCTTTCTGATCGCCGACGGAACGGTCGTCTGGCAGCATGTCCCCGAGTCTGCTCAGGCGTTCCGCCTGCCACCAGAGTCGGTGAGTCGGGTCTGAATCAGAAGGGCGGGGCGTTAAGGCCATAAGACTGCAGTAAGGCCTGGTATTCTGGTGAGCTGCGCAGGTGAACCAGAGCCGCAGTGAACTCGGATGCCAGCTGATGACTGTCAAGGGTTGAGCGGCTGAACGCAATATATACAGGCCCACTGAACCAGGGTGAATCGCTGGTTTCCCAGGCATCATCGTCCAGCCCCTGTAGCCGGGCGAAATAACGGAAGGTCGGCAGATTGCTGAGTACGGCATCCACTCGGTGGTTGATCAGGCTCAGTGGTAGTTGAGTATCTTCGTTATAAAGCGTCAGTTCTGGCAAAGCGCCGGGCCCATAATAGTATCCGCGTACTCCGGCCAGCTTTAATTTCTCAGCGTTTTCAGAGTTGTTCCCAGCTTCATCTGTGGCTTCATATACAGGCTCATCCGTGGATGTGCCTGCGGCCCTCTCCGGTCTGTCGCGTAAGCGGATCAGCTGAATTTCTTCCATAGCATGAGGCACGCTGACGTAAATCGCTCCGGGTGCCCTGTCGTAGGTATTGAACAGGGTACAGGCCATATCCACAGAACCGGTTTCCAGGTTGTTCAGCAGGCGTACAAACGGAAAGCGTCGGTATTCAAGTTCATAACCCAGCTGCTTTGCCAGTGCGTTGCAGACATCAACAGAGATGCCACGCAATTCCCCGGTGTTTTCATCAACAAAGTAAAAAGGTGGGTAATCCTGATCCCCCAGAGCCACCGTCAGTGTCTGGGCGCTCAGGGGAAAGGGGGAAAGCAGTATCAGGCAGATGAGATATCGGACAGTAAACATGACGGCTGAACTCCTTTTGCGGCCGTTTTTAACTGCGGATCAGGACTCCACGACAGACAGATCGCTGGCTGGAATGTGCGCTTCAGTGTAGGCCATTCCCAGCTTTTTCAGAAAGTACATACGGTCTGCTTTGAGCGGGTGAACCTCTTCCCACTCCAGCTTCTGCGCTTCATAGAGCGACTTCAGCAGGGTTATGTACTCGTTTGAAGGTTCCATAATCAGGGCTGCGGCACCGGTATCCGGACGGACCTGATCAGCTGCCAGAGTGACCTGAAGCACTACAGGTTCTTCGTTCTGCTGGAAATACAGATTGCGGGTATGGGTTTTTACGCCGGCCCAGTAACAGGCGAGCTCTTTGCTCTGAGTCAGAAACAGAGGTTCTTCAGTCTCGACCTGGCGGTTGCCGATGGTGCCCAGGGTTTTCTGTGCGCGAGCCGCAGTTTCGGCATCGCCACCACCGATCAGGCCGTTCTTTTTAATCGATTTCAGCAGACCGGATGCCGTGCCGTGATACCAGACATCAGCGGTGGCAAATCCGTCCTCTGAGAGCAGTGTTGCAGCATCCTGCAGATACTCAGGGATGTTTTTGTCAGTCATTGTGTATTCCAGACATAGTACTAAAGACGCAAAGTTTACCATTTTTCGGACCGTCACTGAGCCTGTAAACGTGACGAAAAGTTCTGAATTCCGGGAAATGCGAGGGGTCCTACCCTCAGAAGGTACCTGAAGTTGTGATATACAGGTGTACAGGTGGTAAAGTATGCCCACAGAATACGACCAGTTTCTGATACTGGTCTTATAAAAATTAGAAAAGAATACTGGAACTCACTATGAAACGTATCTCCGAGCTATTGGCGGTTGCTGCACTGGCAACGCTTCCTTTCACCGTACAGGCCAGTGATGAACTGCGCAGTACCGCGATGAATCAGAAACTGTCGAATCAGGAACGTATGGCGGCAATCCGTCAGCTGTACCCTGAACAGTTTGCTGAAAACAACGGTGTACCCAGCCGCACTATCTGTATCTGGGATCTGGTCGGCAAAACCGGTCCTATTTATAACTCCGCGCAGGATATTGCCACCCGACTTGCAGAACTGGGCCTGAATATTCAGCTTGAGGCCTATACCAGTGAAGCGGTGATGTCAGAAGACCTGAAAGCCGGTCAGTGTGACGGTGCGCTGATGACGGGACTGCGTGCCCGATCGTTTAACAAGTACACAGGCACCATCGATGCCATTGGTGCACTGCCAACGTCAGACCATATGAAGCTGCTGATGCGCGCCATCACTCAGCCGAAAAATGCCGACAAAATGCTCGATGGCCAGTATGTGGTGATGGGCTATGCCCCTATGGGTGCTGCGTACATCTTTGTGAACGACCGCTCCATCAATACCCTGGCGAAAGCCGCGGGTAAGCGGGTGGCGGTAATGGACTACGACCTGGTTCAGGCGGACATGGTGCAGCAGATCGGTGCTAACCCGGTGCCAACATCCCCGGTCAGTGCCGGTGCCAAATTCAACAACGGCATCGTTGATGTACTGCCTGCGCCGCTGGTGGCGTATAATGTGATGGAGCTGTACAAGGGCATGAAAGACACCGGCGGTGTGATTGATTACCCCTTCTCGCAGCTTACTCTGCAGCTGATCGGCCGTGCCGAGCGCATTCCGAATGAACTGGCCCAGCTGGTGCGCGAAGATTTCCTGGCGCACTACCACGACATTGAAAAAATCGTTGAAGCCCAGGTCGGCGAAGTGCCAGACAGCGTGTGGATTCCGATTCCGCCAGAAGACAAAGCCGAATACGAAGTGATGATGCAGGAAGCCCG
>JBPEXS010000099.1:0-1858 GCA_052031325.1 Thalassolituus sp.
GATGGTCAGCGCATCAAAGGTAACCTGGGTGCGATCAAACTGCAGGCCGGTGATACCGTTCTGCTGAACGCCCGCCCAGCTTTCGTTTCACGTCAGCGTTACAACCGTGATTTCCTGCTGATCAACGATCTGGATGACGAAACCCCGCGCCACGACAAAGCCTATCTGGCCTGGGCAATTCTGTTTGTATTTGTTGGTATCGCGTCGCTAGGCATCACCAGTATGCTGCACTCCGCACTGATCGCTGCGGGCCTGATGATGCTGACCGGCTGCCTGACACCGCACCAGGCAGAACGTAGCCTGGATCTGCCGATCATTATTACCATTGCCTCGTCGTTTGCGCTGGGGGCCGCCCTGCAGAAAACCGGAATGGCGCAGCTGATTGCCGACAGTATTCTGTTGCTCAGTGACAACCGGCCCTGGCTACTCCTGCTGCTGGTGTACATAACGGTGTCCGTACTGACCGAGATGATCACCAATAATGCAGCCGCACTGCTGATGTTGCCGATCTGTCTGGAGATTGCCAATGCCACAGGCCTGCCGGTAGAGCCCTTTGTGTTCGCCATTATGATGGCGGCCTCGGCCAGCTTTGCCACGCCCCTCGGCTACCAGACCAACCTCATGGTGTATGGCCCCGGTGGCTATACCTTCCGCGACTTCCTGAAAGTCGGGATACCTATGAACGTGTTTGCCGGTGGCCTGACCATCCTGCTGCTGCTGATTTTCTTCCCGATGTAAGTAACCGGCCAGACCAATAAAAAAGCGCCATAATGGCGCTTTTTTTATACAGAACCCGATTACGAGCAGGGCTTTACCGGGCAGAGTCTTTGCCAAGCAGAGCCTCTAAGGTATTGGCAAGGCGCTGCGCCGCTGCCACCATCTGCTGTCGTAACCACATACGATCAGCGACAACCTGCTCATCAGAAAGGTTTTCACCCTGCTGATAAACGCGGTAAATCAACAGAGTACGGTTCAGAGACTCCTGCGCCCAGACCAGGGGTTCAGCGCTGCTGGCCTGCACCCTGTAATCCGTCATCTGCGAGCGGTAATCCCTGCGGTTCTGAGAGGTGCTGGGCCCCAGACCATGAACCTGACGATCCCAGATAAAATGCAGATTGGTTGGTTCTCCTTCCCAGAACAGCGGAAAGGTATTCCCACCCCGGTCATCGCCATAACTGACGTGCATCGGCTGATGAATATCTCCGATAAAATGACCGAGAAACAGCAGGGCCTGCCAGTCCGTATCCGGTGCGTTGTGCAAGCGCGCTTCCATAGTCTCAATGGCCGAGAGCACACAGCCTTTCTCCGGGCAGTGCTGCTGACGGATGTGAGTCTCACCACGTCCGACGTTCACATAGTGCCAGGGGCCTGTGAACTTCCACTGCTCCTGACGACGGATCTCATCCGGCCAGGAGCACAGCTCAGGAAAGGATTTGCCCAGACCCGACAAGGCGGTCAGCTTATCAACCCGGATACGAGTCTCCTCTGCCAGAGCGTCGTAAGCGAGGCCACACACCAGTGCATGCCCGCGATCATCGAAAGCCGCAGCCGACTGAGGCTGCAGCAGAGCCCCGGCCAGAGTCACTGAGACTGCTGCCATGAGCAGCGGCTTAGGCATATCAGAGAATCTGCCCGAACGGACCGGTGATTTCATAGGTCAGACCCGGACCATTGCTCAGCTTGTCGCGGAATTCACCGCGCTGGGAGCTGAAATACAGACGGGTACCGTCCGGGCTGAAGGCCGGACCGGTAATCTCAGAATCGTCCTGATCCACAATCTGCAGCAGCGGCACGATTTCTCCTTCTGGAGTCAGTACCACAATCTGCATATCGCCGCCGTCTTCGGCCACCAGAATAC